>JBIIMU010000136.1:0-6883 GCA_044337845.1 Pirellulales bacterium
GGCCAGTCCGGCGCAGGCGGCGCGGCTGCGGGGGCTCGTGCTCTCGCTCGCGGCCGCGGGCTGCCGCACGGTGACGTTCGCCGACGACGTGACCGCCTGCCACGACCTC
The DNA here is from genome assembly GCA_044337845.1 of Pirellulales bacterium. GTDB lineage: Bacteria > Planctomycetota > Planctomycetia > Pirellulales > UBA1268 > QWPN01. The sequence continues at coordinate 110 of JBIIMU010000136.1, forward strand.
TCGCGCATGCTCGGCGAGCCCCGCGGCCTGTCCTTCGTCACGCCCGCCGCGCCGCTCACGCTCGATGTCCGCGGCCTGGAGGTGGAACTCGTCTCGGCCCACGGCCCCGCCGGCGCGGCCGCCGCGGACGCCGTCACCGGCGACCCGTCACCGCTGCGGCGTCGCGTCGTCCTCGGCTGGGACGATGCCCTCTGGACCGCCGACCGCTGGGCGCCCGACGAGCCCGCCTACGGCGTGGTTCCGCAGCCGCGGCTCTCGCCCACGGCCGCGGCCTTCGCGGCGACGGCGTCGTCGTCGGCCTCGTGGTCGCAGCCCGGCACCTTCTGGATCTGGGCGTCGCGGCAGCGGCAGGCGCTGCCGGTGGGCGTGCACGGTCTGCCGCCGCTCCAGCCGCGGTCGGCGGAGGAAGCCGCTCCGGGCGCATGCTGCACGCTCACGCTGCTCGACCGCATCGCCGCGGAGGCGAGCGCGGCGGTGCCGGCGGCCCCGCACGCCGAGTGGCGGGGCTCGTGGCGCGAGGTGCCCACGCACCAGGTCGCGTGGCGGACCGTCGAGGTCGAATCGTCCGCGGGCGACGACGAGGAGCTCGCCACCGCCATCTGGTCGGCGCTCGAGAAGCTGCCGCGGGACCGGACGTCGGCCGTGGAGCTCGTCCGCTGCAGCGTCACCTGCGGCACCAGCGTGGCCCGCCGGGTCCGCGTGGGCGAGATCGCGGCCGAGACGCTCGCCCGGCTCCGCGGGCTCCACGACCCGAAGGCGTTTCCCTGGTGGTGCGTCGATCTCGTCGCCGAGCCGACGGAGTCGCTCGCGCCGCTCGGCCACGCCCGCTCCGGCAGCCGCCCCGGCTCGACCACGTCGTTCTCGTCGGCCCTCGCCGACATCGTGACCATGGTCGAGCAGTCGCAGACGCTGCCGCCGGCGGAGGCCCGCGAGGCCGGCTGGCTCGCGCTCGAGCTGATCGAATCGGTCTGACGCGTCTCGGTTCCCGTTTCGTCCCCCTGCCCGCGGAGTCCGCAGGATGTTCATCGAACGCATCGACGTCGAACGGTTCGGCGCCCTGGAGCGCACGACGATCGACCGGCTCGGCCCCGGCGTGCAGGTGCTGCACGGCACCAACGAGACCGGCAAGACCACGCTCCTGGAGTTCGTGCGGGCGGTGTTCTTCGGATTCGAGGGGCTGTTCCGCCGGGGCGTGCTCGACGCCCGCCGCCCGTGCGCCGGGCGGCTCGTGGTGCGGATGCCGCCCGAGCGGACGCTGATCGAGATCGAGCGCCGCCACGAGGGACCCGAACTCGCCACGCTCACCAACGAGAGCTACGCCGACGACGTGGTCGGCCTCGGCGGCGACGCCGGCGACCTGATCCGCATCACCGACATCGACCCGCGGCACGACGAGTCAGCCCGCCACCGCATCTATCTCCAGGACCTCGTCGGCGACATCGACGAAACCACCTTCACCAGCGTGATGGCCTTCGGCCTCGACGAGCTGCACGAGCTGCGGACTCTGGAGCCGGACGGCTGCGGCCGGCGGCTCTACGAGCTGGCGGCAGGCCTCGACCGGTCCACCGTGGCGAAGGTGCTCGCGCACCTCCGCGCGGCGATGCAGCGGCTCGACGCGCAGGATCCGACGGTGTCGCCGATCGCGTCGCTGGAGGCCCGCCGCGACGACGTGCTCGAGCGGATGGGAGCGGCCGGCGCGCCGGCGGTCGCGGCGGGGGCGCTGTGGTCGGAGCTCGCGCATCTCGAGGCGGAGATCGCCGCCATCGAGCCGCGGATCGTGGCGGCCGAGCGGGGCGAGGAGGTGGTCCGCGGGGTGATCGCGCTCGAGCCCTTGCATGCCGAGTGGCGGCGGACGGCCGAACGGCTGGCGGCGCTCGAATCGATCCCCCTCGTGCATGCCGACCGCGACTCCTGGCGGCTCGCCAGCCGTCGCCTCCGCCGGGTCGAGCGGCTCACGAAGAAGCGGAAGAAGCTCCGTGCGAAGCTCGCGCGGGAGCTCCGCGACCTGCCCGCGGAGACGGCCGTGTGGCGGAAGCGGGCCATCGTCACCGCGATCCTGGAAGAGGCGCCGAAGCTCGAGCGACTGGCCTCGGAGGCCGCTCGCGCCGAAAGCCATGCCCGTCTCGCCGCGCGACGCTTCGGCGAGCAGGTGGGGCTCGCGGGCCTGTCGCGGGTGGTGCCCGTCGCGGCCAGCCTCGACGCGGACGGCGGGGTTCTGCCGGAGGTGCTGCTGCCCGAGGGCTTCGCGCTGTCGTTCGGTCCGCTGCGGTCGCGGGCGCGGGAGTGCAGTCGGGCCTCGACGGCGGTGGCCGAGGCCCGCCGCGGCCTGGCCGAGGCGAGGCGGTCGCTCGACGACACCCGCGGCGGCGTGCAGAAGGCGGGCTCGGGCCTCGCCGGCCTGACGATCGCCGAGGCGATCGAGCGGGCGGCGGCCCGCGCGGCGTCGATCCGCAAGCGCATCGCGGCCGGCGAGCAGCTCGCGGAGCTCGACCGTTCGATCGTGACCCTGGAGCGGGCGGCGGCCGAGAGCGTGGGCAACCAGCTCGTGCCCGCGCCGTGGCTGATCGGGCTCGGCACGCTGTTCACGCTCGGCATCGGCATGCTGCTCTCCGGCCTGCTCCTGCCCCGCGAGGTGACCGGATCGATGGCCTACGCGATGGCCGCGCTCGGGCTCGCGGGCGCCGGCGTGGCCTCGGTGACCACCTGGTCGCTCGACAAGTCGACGACCGTCCGGCTCGACGCGCTGCGGCACCAGCTGGAGGTGGCGAAGGAGCAGCGGGAGGAGCTCGTGGCCCAGTGCGCCGGGCTCGACCGCGACCTCCCGACCGACGCGGCGACGTCGCTCGAGCGGCGGCTGGCGGCCGCCCAGGCGGAGGTGGAGCGGCTGGAGGATCTCATCGCCCGCGAGGGTTCGCTCCACGTGCTCACCGACCGCGTCACCCTCGCCGAGCAGGAGCTGGCGCGGGCCGTGGAGTCGCGGACCGCGGCGCGGGGACGGTGGCGAAAGGCGCTCGCCCAGCGTGGCCTGCCGCAGGACCTCTCGCCCCGCGAGGTGCGGCAGATCGCCGCCCACCGGCACACGCTCCTGACCCTCGACGATGATCGTCGCCGGCTGTCGGAGGAGGCCCGCCACAAGCGGGACGAGCTCGCGGCACTCGCGCGGCGGATCGACGAGGTGCTCGTGGAGTGCGAGCTCACGCCGGAGGCGACCCCGGAAGAACACCTCCAGCTGCTCCAGGATCGGCTCGACGCCGAACGCAAGGCGATTCGGCGCCGCAGCCAGCTCACCCGCCGTCTCGAGTCGGCGCGGCGGCGGCATCGCAGCGGCCTGCGGCAGGTGCGGGTGGCCGAGCGGGCCATCAAGGAGCTCCTCGACCGCTGGGGGGCGACCACGGCCGAGGAGTTCCTCGCCAAGGTCGATCGGCGACCGGAGTACGACGAGGCGCGGGCCGCGGCGGCGGTGGCCGAGACGGCCTGGTCGGAGGCGCGGCGACGCACCACCGAGCCGCCGGAGGTGGATCGCTGGCTGGCCGAGGCGGCGGTGGTTCCGCTGGCGCGGCGGCTGGCCGAGGCCCGCGAGATCACGCAGCGGCACCGGGTGGCACGCGACGCCGCGGTGGAGCGGCGGGAGGCGGTGGTCCGCCGCGTGGAGGCGGCGGCCAAGGATCACGGTCTCGAGTCGCTGCAGGCGGAGCTCGCCGGCATCGAGGAGTCGCTGCGGCAGCAGCAGCAGCGGCGGGATCTGCTCCATCGGGCCCACGTGCTGCTCGAGCAGACGCGGGCGGCGGTGGCCCGCGACCATCAGCCGCCGGTCCTGCGGGAGGCGTCGCGCTGGCTCGCGCGGCTCACCGACGGCCGGTATCCGTCGATCACCACGGCGATCGACGAGGCGCGGCTCGAGGTGCACGACGCCGACGGCGAGATCTGGAACCCCGAGCGGCTCAGCCGGGGCACGCGGGAGCAGGTGTTCCTGGCGCTGCGGCTGGCGTTGATCCGCGATCTGGGCCGGCACGACGTGAGCCTGCCGGTGGTGATGGACGACGCGCTGGTGAACTTCGACGACGCCCGGGCGCGGTCGGCGGCCCGCGTGCTGGTGGAGTTCATCGCGGAGCAGTCATCGGACCGCCAGATGCTCGTGCTCACGTGCCACGAGCACGTGGCCCGGATCTTCGCAGCGGCGGGCGCCCACGTCCGGTCGTTCACCGACCCGCGTCCGCTCTGGGGCACGGTCGCGCCGCTCCCGGCACCGCAGCCCGAGCCCACGCCCAAGCCCGCTCCGGCCCCGATCGCCGCGCCGCAGCCCCTGCCCCCGGTCGTGGACGCCACGCCGATCGCGCCGCCGGTTCCGATCGCCGACCACGGCGATCTCTGGCCGGCCGAGGCCTTCTTCTTCGGCGCGCGAGCGGCCGCACCGGCAGCGGCATCCCGTGAGCCGCCGAAGCGACCCCGCCGGCGGTGAGCGCGATCCCGCCGCCGGTCCGCATCGCTCACGCGATGGCGGCTTCTTTGTGCTCATCAGGAAGCGTAACCGCGTAAGCGGTACGACGGCACCACGCCGGACTCGAGCGCCAGTCCGCATCGCTCACGCGATGGCGGCTTCTTTGTGCTCATCAGGAAGCGTAACCGCGTAAGCGGTACGACGGCACCACGCCGGACTCGAGCGCCGGTCCGCATCGCTCACGCGATGGCGGCTTCCTGAGGCGAGCACGCGCGGCTACGGCACGAACTCAGCGAGGGGCTGCCCGTGCCCCGAGAGCCGGCGTATGCCGCCAAGCGCAGCCAGGATGGCGAAGCGCCGGCGGCATCCGAGCGAGCGGAGGCCACGATGGCCGACGCGAGCGGCCGGCGACGGGGCACGGGCAGCCCCGAGCCGCGCGGCAGGTCCGCATCGCTTACGCGATGGCGGCTTCCTGAAGCGAGCTCGCGCGATTGCGGCTTTCTGAAACGAGCTCGCGCGCGGCAGGTCCGCATCGCTTACGCGATTGCGGCTTCCTGAGCCAGGCTCAGGTCACCACGCCCTGCTGGATGTCGCGGAGATACCGCTGCCGCATCTGCGCGAGCAGCATGCTGAGGTAGCCGTTGGCACCGAGCGAGAGAAACAACGCGATCAGGCTGCCGATCAGCCAGCCCCAGGGCCGCTCACCGTGCAGGGCGGCCGCCGCGGCGGGCGTCCGCTCGATGTCGGCGATCCGCGACGAGGTCAGGTCGGCCGGCGTCGCCCGACGCGGCTTCCGCGAGGCCTCGAGCACCGCCCGCTCCACCGCCGGCGGCCAGGCGTCGCCCACGAAGATCCGCACCCGCCGCACGTCGCGGGCGTCGGCGGGCACGTCGCTGGTGAACTGATACGAGTTCGAACTCTTGACGAGGTCGGGTTCCACCCGCACGAGATAGTCGCCGCCGCCGTCGTCGGTCGGCACGTACGCGGCCTCGATTCCGGTCGCGAGGAGCGCCGCCAGGGCCAGTACGACGTCGAGCATCATCGATCCTTTCTTACCGAGACCGCGGTCCAAACCGTCACGATTCCACCCTCCCGCCCCCCGGCTCTGCAAGCCCGGTCGGCGGGAGGTCCCCGCCCCCCCGCTTCCGCCGGCCGCGCCGGGGCGTGGCGGGGCCGTCCGGCCCGCGGCCCGGGGTGCCTTCCTCGGTGAGGCTGTCGATCTCGGTCTGGAGCATCGTCAGGGCCGCCTGGAGAAAGGCCACCGCGATCGGCCCCACGAAGATTCCGATCGGCCCGAGGGCGCCCACGCCCCCCAGGACGCTGAGCAGGGCCAGGAGCGGGTGGAGCTTCGACTGGCCGTGGAGCACGATCGGCTTGACGATGTTGTCGGCGGTGGAGACGACCCCGACACCCCACAGGGCCAGCCCGGCGGCGGTCCACGTGTCCTTCTCGAAGATCAGCAGCCAGAGGCTCGCGGCCCCCCACACCAGCGCCGCCCCGGCGATCGGCACGAGGGCGCCGAAGAAGGTGAGGAGCATGAGCAGAAACACCTTGCCGAGCCCCGCCACCCAGAAGCCGAGGCCGGCGAGCGCCGCCTGCACCACCGCCGCGAGCAGGATCGAGCTGACGACGGCCCGGCTGACTTCCTCGAACTCCTCGAGCAGCTGCCACTGGTAGCGGCGGTCGAGCGGGATCAGCCGCGTGACGGCCTCCAGCATCCGTCCGCCGTCGGCGAAGAAGTAGTACAGGCTCACGATCGTGACGATCGCCCCGATCAGGACCTTGGCGAGCACGGCCGGGGCGCGGGCGGCGATCGGTCCGATCCAGTCTTCGACGAGCCGCTTGAGCTCGCCGTTGACGCCGTCCGCGGTGAGCGTCAGGCCCGTGGCCTCGTTGACCCGCGCGATCAGCCCGTCGAGCACGTGCGGGTCGAGCCGGGCCGCCTCCGGGCGGCCGAGGATGCCCACGGCCTCGCCGCCGGCGCGGACGAGCAGCAGCGTGACCGGGGCGAGCACGATGAGCACCACGAGGAGCGTGGAGAGCCCCGCCGCGGCCCAGTCGGGCCAGCCGGTCCGGGCCCGAACCCAGCGGTGCATCGGGCCGAAGATCACGACGAGCATCGCCGCGAGCAGCATCGGCAGCAGGAAGTTGGCCAGCACCCGGAACGAGAGGAGCCCGAACAGCACCACGAGGGCGACGAGCACGCCGAGGGAGACGAGGCGGGTCATGGCGGCGGGAAACCCGGGGAGTGCGAGGTGCGGGAACGGCAAGTTTACACGGGACCGGCGCAGCGGCCGCGACGCGCCGGGAGGTATCCTTGCCGCGGAATCACCCGC
>JBIIMU010000137.1:0-6861 GCA_044337845.1 Pirellulales bacterium
CGGCCATCGGGAACAGAAACATGTTGTGGCCGTACGTGGCCGGCCAGTCGGGCACGGCCATCGCGGCTTCGTAGGTCGTGACCAGGGCCCCGAACGACAACAGCACCGCCGTGACGCCCACCAGCAGGCAGGCGACGAGGTGCGTCGGGTTGAGGGCGGAGGGCTTCATGGGTCGATCAGGGGATCCGAACGCGAACCATCCCCGCGAGGAGACATCCGCCATGCCGATGCCGGTTCCCCGGTTCGTCGGTTCGGAGGCGCGACGGTCTCCTCAATGGGCGGCCGCCGCCGCTGCCGCCGCGGCGGCGTTCGGCGGATCGGTCTGCATCAGGTGGTCCTTCTCGACGCCCGGCACCGAGTACTCATAGGGGCCGCGGTACACGACCGGCTGGAAGTCGAAGTTGCCATGGCCCGGCGGGCTCGGCGCGGTCCACTCCAGGGTGTTGGCGTTCCACGGATTCCGGCCGGCGACGGGGCCCCGGAACATGCTGTAGATGAAGTTGGCCGCGAAGATCACCTGCGTGGCCACCATGCCGATGGCGCAGTACGTCATGAAGGCGTTCAGCGGCTGGAGGTGGTGGAAGGTCTCGTAGTGGTAGGCATCGGCCAGGCGGCGCGGAAAGCCGACGGCGCCGAGGATGTGCATCGTGAAGAAGGTGCCGTTCATGAAGATGAACGTCAGGAAGAAGTGCACCTTCCCCCAGAACTCGTTCATGGTCCGTCCGAACATCTTCGGGAACCAGAAGTAGATCGCCGAGAACACGCCCATCGCGGTGCCGCAGAACAGCACGTAGTGGAAGTGGGCCACGATGAAGTAGGTGTCGTGGATGAAGATGTCGACCGGCGTGGCGGCCATGAAGATGCCCGACAGGCCGCCGATGATGAACATCGACACGAACGACAGCGAGAAGAGCATCGCCGTCGTGTACTCGAGCTTGCCGCCCCAGAGCGTGCCCAGCCAGTTGAACGTCTTCACCGCACTCGGCAGGGCGATCATCATGGTCGAGACCATGAACGTGATCCCGAGGGCCGGATTCATGCCCGACATGAACATGTGGTGGCCCCAGACGATGAAGCCCAGGCCGGCGATCCCGGCGATCGAATAGACCATCGGCCGGTAGCCGAACAGCGGCTTGCGGGCGAACACCGTGAGGATGTCGCTCACCATGCCCATCGCCGGCAGGATCATGATGTACACGGCCGGGTGGCTGTAGAACCAGAACAGGTGCTGCCAGAGCAGCGGCTGGCCGCCGCCCGCACCGGCGATCGCGTTGTTGATCACGTTGCCTTCCGGCGAGAAGAAGCCCGTGCCCAGCATCCGATCGGAGAGCTGCATGAAGCCGGCAGCGGTGAGCACCGGCAGCGCGAACGCCTGGAGGACGGCGGTGATGAACATCGCCCAGATGGTCATCGGCAGACGGAACATCGTCATGCCGGGGGCCCGCATGAGGATGATCGTGGTCATGTAGTTCACGCTGCCGAGCATGCTCGAGACGCCCACGAAGGTGAGGCCGAGAAGCCAGAGGGTCTGGCCCATGCCGCTCGAGGGCGAGGAGGCCGGGTTGGTCGAGAGCGTGGGATAGCTCGTCCAGCCGCCGGAGGCCGCGCCGCCCTCCACGAAGAAGCTCGCCCCGAAGCAGACGAACGCGGGCCACATGAACCAGTACGACAGCATGTTGAGCGTCGGAAAGGCCATGTCGTCGGCGCCGATCATCAGCGGGATCAGGAAGTTGCCGAAGGCGCCGGCCAGCACCGGGATGATCACCAGGAAGATCATCACGGTGGCGTGCATCGTGAACAGCATCGTGTAGAACTCGGGCGCCATCTGGCCGCCCTCCTGGGCGAACAGCTTCCCCACGACGGGCACGTCGGACCACGGCCACGCCACCTGCCACCGCACGGCCAAGGCCAGCAGGCCGCCGATCAGGAACCAGAGCAGGGTCGAAAACAGGAACTGCAGCCCGATGACCTTGTGGTCCTTGGAGAACACGTAGGTCGAAAGAAAGTGCGACAGGCCACCCTGCGGCGCGTGGCCATGGGCATGACCGACGACGGTGCCGTGATCGACGGCGGGCGTGGCGGTGGCGGTGGGCGGGGTCATCGGTGGTCCTCCGGGGAGGGATCGGGGGCGTGTTCGAACGAGATCAGTTGGCGGATGCGACGTCGTCGGCGGGCGGCGACGGTTGGGTGGTGCCCTGCTCGGCGTACTTCCGCTCGAGCCACGCGTCGAAGTCGGCCCGCGACACCACGGTCACGCGGCCCTTCATCTTGTAGTGGCCCCAGCCGCAGAGTTCGGCGCAGACGATGTCGTACGACCCCGTCTCCTTGGCCTTGAACCAGACCGGGATCTTCATGCCGGGCACCGCATCCTGCTTGATGCGGAGGTTCGGCAGGAAGAAGGAGTGCAGCACGTCCATGCTCTTGAGCTGGATCAGCACGTCCTCGTCGACCGGGAGATGGAGATCGTTCACGAGAAACAGGTCGTCGGCGGTCCCGAGCGTGCCGTCGCGGCCCGGATAGCGGAGCCGCCACTCGAACTGCCGGCCCATGACCTCGACCGTGGGATCGATCGCCGGCCGTCGCATCTTCACGTCGGCCCAGGCATTCATCTGGTAGATCGCGAGAAACAGCAGCGTGGCGGCCGGGATGATGGTCCACACCACCTCGAGCGTGTGGCTTCCCTGGATGTAGGTCGCCGCCCCGTCACGCTTCGCTGCGTCGTACTTCCACATGAACCAGAACAGCAGCACCTCGGTGACGATGAACACGACGCCGGTGAGCGCGAGGATGAAGTAGAAGAGCTGGTCGATGCTCACGCCGTGCTCGGAGATGTCCTTCGGCAGCCAGTGGTCGTAGGCCGGGGCGATCGCGAACGTCGCCACGCCCAGCACCGGGACGGCCAGGAACAGCAGGGACCAGAAGATGCCGGCGAGTCGCTTGCCCACGTCGATGAACTCCCTCGTCGAATGCCCGTCGTGCCCCGATCAGAACCGGTCCTTCGCCACCATCGGCCGGTCCACCCCGAGCTCGCCGTCGAGTTCGTAGGGAAGCGAGCGGATGTAGTTGACGATGTGCCAGATCTCCTCCTCGGCCACACTGCCCTTCGCGCCGGGGCTCGATGGCCCCACGCCCGGCATCGGCGCGCCGTTGATGCCCGTGTAGAGGCGGCGGTAGAGATCGAGCGGACGGCGGCCTCCGCGGTAGAGACCGAGCCGGAGATTTCGCGGGGGGATCGTCCGCGGCTTGAGGGCCTCGCCCTCGATCACGCCGGCGGCCGCCTGGAGCCAGGCAGCCCGGGCCGCATCGCTCTGCGCGGAAGCGAGGCCGCCCTGCACTTCCTTCCCCCAGTCGACGACCAGCTTGTTCCAGTCGTCGTAGTCGTTGGCCTGGCCATCCCCGAGCGCCGTGACCCCGTGGCACTTCACGCAGCCACCGTCGCCGTGGAACAAGACCCGCCCCCGGGCGACCGACTCGCGATTCGCGAGGTCGTCGCCGGGCTTCGTGAAGTCGACACCGGCGGGCACCGCCGCGACGGGAATCTCGAGCTCGTCGGCGCCCTGCCACTTCGCCACCACCGGCGCGAGGATCTCCTCGATCAGAAACTCCTTCGTCTCGGGGAACTTGTCTTCGGTGCCGAGCTCCTGCTCCGCGTAGCCGTAGAGCGCGATCTCGGTCTCACCCCGCATCGAGAGATAGCGGACGTACTCGACGAGGGCGTCGACCTGGGCGGGGGGGAGGAGGGCGAACGACGGCATCGAGGTGCCGGGAATGCCCTCGTGCAGCACGCGCGTCAGATCCGCCCGGGCCGGCCGGGCATCCCGCCACGTTCCCTTGAACTTGAACTTGCCGGGCCGATAGTCCCGCGGATACGGATTCAGGAATGCCGCCGTCGGCCCCATGCCGTCGCCGCTGATGCCGTGACAGTGGGCGCAGTGCTCACGATAGAGGCCGTTCTTGCGACCCACGATGTCACTGCGGACCGGCCCCGCCGCCAGCTGCAGCTTGGCGAGGTCGAGCCCGGTCTCCGGGAGCGCCTCCGGATTGTCCGGCGTGCCGAACATCGCCTCCAGGATCGTGGCGACCTGTGCCTGACGATCGCGGGCCCACGGCGCCCACGGCTGTTCCATGCCGGATTCCGGCGCCGAGGCCTTCGTGGCCTGCACCAGGTTGAGTCGGAACGACGCGGGCGGGGTCTGGCCGCACCCGCCGGCGGCGACCGCGGCGACGAGGACGAACCAGAGGCGAGGCGAGGCGAGGCGGGTGGTGTTCATGGGTTGCGAAAGGAGGGGCTTGGTCATGTGCCGATCGCTCCGGCGGGGACCTCGATCGTGCCGAGGTCCTTCACCTCGTCGGCCTGGAGAGTGATCGTGAATCGTCCCTTGGGACTCCACTTGAGATCGGAACGATCGAGCACGAGGCCGCCGCCCGAGCCGGTCGCCCGGGCGTGCCAGACCTGAAACTCGAGCGGCTCCCCGGCGGGCAGATCGGGGATCGTGAACGAGCCGTCGGCGGCCGACACGGCCGCATACCCATCCTTGCGGACGAGCATGTAGGCCTTCATCCAGGGATGGATGTTGCAGGTCACGGCCTTGGGGGCCCCCATCTCCGAGTCGGGCGTGTACGCGGTGCCCTGCCCCGCCGGGATGAGCTGGTTGAAACTCGTGCCGTCGATGTTGGTGTTGTGGCCCACGGGGTCGCTGTTGCGGATGTCGATCGGCCGCCCGACGCGGCCCACGAACACCGGCGAGAGAAACTCGCAGTTCTTCTGGTCGAACACCACCGGCTTCACGTCGGCGGCGGCCCCCTCCTTCACCCGGCTCGCCTTGCGAACGAACACGACGACATCGGCGAGGCCCTTCGTCGAGCCATCGACCCGCAGCGACTGGTCGAAGAGCTTCGACGCCTTGCCGCAGACCTCGGTGTCCTTGTCCACCACGAGGGCCTTCGGCTGCCCCGGGGCGCCCGCGAACGCGAACCGTCCCTTGAGCGTCGCCCAGCCGGTGCCCGTCGGCGTCGCCGCGTCCGTGGCGGACGCCGCCTGCGACGCCCCCTTGAGGCCCTCGCGGATCGTCGCCACGGCCGCCGCGTCGGCCCGCGGGGAGTCGAGTCGCTGCGCACCGCAGCCCACAGCGGCCGCGGCGGCCGCAATCGCGACGAACCGGACGGAGAGCACGGGCGACGTCATCGGGGAGAAACCTCGCTTGCGGGGATCACTTCTGGAAGACGCCGGGGGCGAGCACGATCTCGCCGAGGTCGGTGCCCCCCGCGGCCACCGCCACCTTCTTGCGGCCCTTCGAGGCCTTCTCGGCCTTGCCGCCCACCGTCATCTCGCCGATGTAGCCGGCCTTCTCGTGCCAGAACTGGAGTTCGACCTCGCCCACCGGCACGTCCTTGATCTCGAAGGTGCCGTCGGCCTTCGACACCGCGGCATACGGGTTGGGCCGCACGACCAGCCAGGCCTTCATCCACGGGTGGATGTTGCAGGTGACCTGCGCCGGCACCGCCTCGTCGCTCGTGAACTTCACGGTGGCCGAGCCGGACGCCGGGATCAGATTGTTCGACGGGGCGTTCTTGACCGTCGCGATGTTGCTGTTGTGGCCCACGCTGTCGGAGTTCTTGACCACGAGTTCCTGCCCCACCTGGACGAAGGCGACGTGGGGCTCGAACCGGCAGTCCTTGTTGTCGAGCTCCACCTTCGCCCCGGCGGCCGCCTTGGCGGCCTCGGGGTTGATCTTCACGTCCTTGTCGCGGACGAAGACGACGACGTTGGCGACGCCCTTGTCGGCACCGACGATGAGTTCCTCCGCGAGCAGCTTGTGCTTGCCGCAGACCTCGACGTCCTTGTCGGCCTTGAGTTCGCCCGCGGCCGGCGGGGCGCCCCCGAACACGAATTTGCCCTTGATGGTCGCCCACTCGTCGGCCTGCGCGAGGGGGGCAAGGCAGCCGAGCAAGACGGCGGCGGAAACGGCGGACAGGCGTGTCATCGGTGAGCTCCGAAGGGGGGACGAACGGGTATCAGCCGGGGATTGGACAGAGGCGTCACTGTGTCAGTTTAGGCTGGCCGCCGGCTCCGACGAACCGACAGCCGACAAGGGCCTCCCGCCCGGAGCCGGCGGAGCCGGCACCACGGCCGCCCGCGGCGGGGCCGCCGGCGGAGTCTGTTCGGGCGGCGCCGGCGGAGGGGCCTGCTGCCTCAGGAATGCCTCCAGCGACATGTTCCGCTTCGCGAAGGTGTCGAAGTGCATGAGCAGGTCGGTGAGTGCGTCCACCTGCTGCTCGGACGAGCCGGCATACAGATCCTGGCTCACCGGCTGGTTGTAGGGGATGTTGACCGGCATGCCCGTGTAGGGCAGGAACCGCTTCGGATTCGCGATCCAGCCGTGCACGTAGTCGGGCCGCAGCCGCTCATGTGCCAGCTGCAACTGGGGCGCCAGGGCCTTGACGCTGCCCGGGGGCGTGTAGTCGCCGACGAGATGGCACTTCACGCAGTAGTTGTTGTTGGTGACGATCTTGAGGGCCCCATCGAGATGCCCCGGATGGGCCCGCTCGGCCGCCGCCACCGACGCCTCGTCGAGCCGCGAGTCGTAGACGTAGGGATACTCGGCCCCGTCCACCGCAGCGAAGTAGTTGACGAGGGCGGCAGCTTTCGCGGAGTCGAAGTGGAACTTCGGCATCCGCAGCACCGCCGGCGGCCGGATGGTGTGCGGGTTGAGCAGGAACCGGTGGAGCCAGGCGGACTGGACCTTCTTGCCCTCGCCCACGAGCGGCGGCGGCAGCCAGCCCCACGCGTCGTCGGGCTTGACGTTGGGGTTGACCTGCTTCTCGTCGGCGATCACGACCGGGAACAGCAACCGCGCGAGG
>JBIIMU010000138.1:0-6857 GCA_044337845.1 Pirellulales bacterium
TCATCGACGTCACGATCCAGGCGATCTCCGACGGCCGCTTCGGCGACGTGCCCCGCGAGGCCTGGATGGTGATCACGGCCAAGCTCTCGGCAGTGCTGGCGTTCCTCGTGTTCCGCAAGGGCGGGCACGGTGCGGTCGAGCCGACGGCGCGGACGCAGCGGCCCGCCCGGGGGATCGACTGGTCGGTGGTGGAGGACGACGCGGAGCCCACGCCGCGGGAAGGGGCCCGCCGGAGGGCCGCATGAGGCATCCGGCCACGATGACACGATTCACGATGCTCGGGGTCGCGACGGCGCTGGTGCTGGTCGCCGCGGGCAGCGGCACGCGGGCGGGACCCCCGGTCGCGCCGTCGCCGGAGCCGCTCGTGGCCGACGCGGCGGTGGTGCCCGCCGCGCACGGCGAACTCGCACCCCGCGCGACGGCCGACCGCGGCGTGCCGCTGGGGCCCGTGCCCCTGCGGCCCGCCGACTCCGCGACGGCGGCGCCGGCCGGCGCTCCGCGGCCCATGCCGGACTGGCGGCTGCTCATCGCCCTCGGGGGCGCGTTTGCCGCCATCGCGGCCTATCGGTTCGTCGGTCAGCGACGGCCCGCCGCGCTGCCGCCGGACGTGTTCGAACTTCTCGGCGAGGCGTCGCTGGGGGGGCAGCAGTCGGTTCGCGTCGTCCGCTTCGGCCCTCGCACGCTGCTCGTGGGCGTGTCGCCGGCGGGCCTGAGGACGCTCGCGGAGGTGACCGATCCGCACGCCACCGAACGGATCGTGTCGGCCTGCCACATCGACGGCGGCCGCGCCGCCCGCCGCCCGCCGCCCGCCCGCCGCCCCGCGGAGCCAACCTCGTGAACCGCGTCGTCGGAACCCTCGCGCTGCTCGCTGCCCTCGGGCTCGCGGCACCCCTGCGGGCCGGCGACGCCGAGGCCCTCCAGCCGGTCGCCGCATCCGACGTCGCCGAGGCGGCCGCCCAGGCTGCCGTGGCCGTCCGCGCGCCGGCGGCGGCGCCTGCGGCCGCGTGGCCCGGCCTGCCCCCGGCCGCCACGCTCCAGACCCTGCTGCCGTCGCTGGCCATGTTCGGGGTGGTGAGTCTCGCGCCGGCCGTGCTGCTGATGACCACCTGCTTCGTGCGGATGTCGGTCGTGCTCGCCCTCGTCCGCCAGGGGCTCGGCGCGCCGCAGATCCCCTCCAACCAGGTCGTCGCGTCGCTCGCCATCTTCCTCTCCGCTCTGGTGATGTGGCCGATCTGGACGCAGGCCTGGCGGGAGGGCATGGAGCCGTACCGGACGGGGGAGCTGGCCGCGGCCGAGGCCTTCGAGCGGGGTTCGCTGCCGGTCCGCCGCTGGATGGCCGCGCAGATCGAGCAGGCCGGCAACCGCGACACCATGCTGCTGTTCCTGTCGCGTCATCCGGCCGGTCCGCAGCAGGCGGCGACCTACGACGACGTGCCCGTCGAGGCGCTGCTGCCCGCGTTTCTCGTCAGCGAGCTGGAGACCGCCTTCACGATCGGCTTCCGCATGCTCCTGCCCTTTCTCGTGCTCGACCTGCTGGTGGCGACGCTCGTGGTGGGCACGGGCCTCGTCATGCTGCCGCCGTCGCTGGTGTCGCTGCCGCTCAAACTGCTGGTGTTCATCGCGGCCGACGGCTGGTCGCTCGTGGTCCGCACGCTTCTCGACAGCGTCCAGTCGCTGCCCACCTGATGGCCTGAGGCGTCACCGATGTCGGAGCAGCATCTCGTCGAAGTCGTCCGTCACGCGTTCACCGCGGGGCTGCTCGTCCTCCTGCCGGTGCTGCTGGTGGGGCTCGCGGTGGGGATCGTGACGGGCCTGGTACAGGCCGCCAGCGGCGTGCACGAGCCGATCGTGGGCTTCGTCCCCAAGCTCGTGGCGATGGCGGTGGCGGCGGTCGTCGCGCTGCCATGGATGGTGGAACGGCTCGCCGAGCTGCTCCGGGAGATCGCGACCGGGCCGTGAGCGGCGGGCCGCGGCCCGTCACGGGAAGGAACACGGATGGACGTGTCGTGGATCGACGCCGTGAGCCCGCAGCAGGCGCTGGTGGCCACGGCCGCCGGCGTGCGGGTCGGCCTGGCGACGGCGGTGGGCGGCCTGCCGCTCACGGCCGGCACGAGCCTGCAGGTGCGGATCGCCGCCGCGCTGGCGCTGGCGATCGCCGGCTGGCCGGCCGCGTGCGCCTCCGCCGCCACGGGCGCGGCCCCGCTGCCACTCGTGCTCGGCGGCGAGGCGATCGTGGGGCTCGGCCTCGGCGTCGCCCTCGCCGCGGTGTTCGCCGCCGCGGGCTGGGCGGGCACGCTGCTCGGCAGCGTGAGCGGGCTCTCCTGGTCGGACGACTTCACGCCCGACGCCGACGCACAGGCCTCCGGGATCGCGCGGCTGGCGTGGTGGCTCGGCCTCGCGGGCTTCATGGCGGCCGGCGGTCACCTGCAGCTCGTGGCGGGCATCGTCGACTCGTTCCATGTGCTGCCGGTCGGCGCGGTCGTGGGGCAGGGGGGCTTCGCCGGGTTGGCCGCCGTCGTGTCGGCGGCGCCCGGCACCGGCCTCGCGCTGGCCCTCGCGGTCGTCGGCCCCGCGCTGGCAGCGGTGCTCGTGTTTCACGTCGCCGCGACCATCGCCGTGCGGGTCGGCCGGGTCGATCCCGGGCAGGGACTGCTGCAGTCGCTCGCCTCGGTGGTGGTGCTCGCGGGCGTCTGCGTGGCGGCCGACGTCTGGATCAGCGGCTTCACCGCCCTCGTGCAGCCGGCGCTCGAGCGCTGCTTCCTCGACCTGCGGCACTGAACCCCGCGCCCGGAAACCACCATGGCCGACGACTCCGATCGCGTGATCCCGGCGACGCCACGGCGGCGGGAAGAGGCCCGCCGGCAGGGTGCCTTGCCCACGGCGTCGCTCCCCGCCTGGGTCGCCACGGCGGGCACGGCGGTGCTGCTGCTGCCGGCCTGGTCCGCCGCCACGATGTCGGCCGCCACCGACCTCGTCCGCCACGCGCTCGCCGCCGCGGGCTCTGACGAGGCGTCGCCGCTCGTCTCGTCGCTGCCCGCCGTCACGATGCCGACGCTCGCCGTGGTGCTCGCGGCGGCCGGCGCCGGACTCGCGGTGCGATTCGTGCTCGACGGGTTCTCGTGGCACCCGCAGCGGGCCCTGCCGTCGTGGCGTCGGATCGACCTCGTCGCGGGCCTGGCCCGCGTCATCTCGGGCCGCACGCTCACGTCGGCCGCCGCGGCCGGGCTGGGGCTCGCGGTGGTGGCCGCGACCGCCGCCGTCGTGATCGGGCCGCTGCTGGCCGCCACGGATGTCGCCCAGGCCGCCGGCGCCGCCTGGTGGGCCATGGCCTGGCTGACGGGGGTGTCGGCCCTCGTCGCCGGCGCCGCGTGGGCAGCGGCCCGGCACCGCTTCGAACGCCGCATCCGCATGACGCCGGAGGAGTTCGCCGAGGAGGCGCGGAGTGCCCAGTCGGACCCCAAGGTCAGGCTGCTCCAGCAGCAGCGGCGCCGAAGCGCTCAGCCGACGGCCGGTGCGGCGTAGCCGTAGCGGTCGGCGAAGGGCCGGCAGCGGGCGGAGATCTCCGCCACCAGCCGCGGATCGTGGCGATAGGTGTTGGTGCGATACTTCCGCATCGTCTCCGCCTGCCGCTCGAGCGCCGGCCGCACCCGCGAAAAGTCCCCGAGCCCGAGCCGCTCGTAGACCTCTTCCATGGTGGCGAGCGGCTCGGCCACGAGCCGCTCGTAGCGGACCTCGACCAGCCGGTCGGGACCGAGCGTGCCCCGGTCGCGCTCGAAGGCGGCGTGCATCTCCTCGAACGCCGCGAACACGTACCGCTCCAGCGACTCACCGTCGTCGGTCTGGAGGGCCTGCACGTCGTGCAAGGACCGCCAGAGCCTGAGCGTCGACGGGATCACGACGTACGGATCACGGACCACGTGCAGGAACCGCGCCTCCGGAAACATCTCGGCCAGCACCCCGATCCGGGCCGTGTGCGGCGGGCTCTTGAGCACGGGCCGCCGGGGATCCCTGACGGCGAGCATCGCCAGGAACCGCCGCAGCGACTGCTTCCACCGGTCGAGCTCGGCGGCCGGCAGGCGGGCGACGTCGAGCGCCTCCGGCCGGTCGGGGCTGGTCACGGGAAAGGCCATCCGGCGGTAGCAGGATGGCGCCCCGAGGTTCATCAGCGCGAACTCGTCCTCCTGCGGCCGATCCCAGCCAGCCGCGACGTCGTCCATCGGCCGCTTCGACGGAATCATCCAGGCCAGCGCCCGGGTGAGCGTGTCTTCGGTGAGGAGGAAGTGGCCGGGGGCGAAGCACTCGTAGGTGTTGGGGCAGCAGAAGCGGTCGTCGAGCATGGCCAGCTCGTGCAAGAGCGTCGTGCCGCTCCGCCAGTGGCCGACGATGAACAGCGGTGGCGGGGAGGTGGGCCGGTCCGCGAGCTGGCGGCGAAACCGCGCCTCGCAGAGCCCGCCGAGCAGGGAGTTGAAGCCCGACATCAGCGACACCGACGTCGCGAGGCCGAGCTTCATGAAGCCGATCCGGCCGCCGTGTTCGCGGACGAGATCGAACCATACGCCGGCGGGCATGCCGTGCCAGAACCTCGGGCTCCACCACGGGTAGGCGTGAAACTCGCGCGCGGCGGGCCGTGGCGCGGGGCTGGGGGCTGCGGACACGATGGCGATCCGGAGGGCTCGGCGGGCGGGGGCGGTGGTCGCGCCCCGAGGTCCCCCATCGTACCGAACTCGGGCTCAGCGCCGGGTCTGCGGCTCGCCGTCGGCGAGTCGCGGGGCGGCGGCCGGCCTCGCCAGCACGGCGGTGAGGGCGGCGGGCAGGGAGCCGAGGGCCGAGGATCCCGTGCCGCGAAAACGCTCCTCCCCGGCGGCGTCGAGGAGGATCACGGTCGGAAACGCCCGGACGGCGAACCGCTCGCAGGCGGCTGGATCCCGGTCGGCATCGACCGTCACGCAGACGGTCCGACGGGCGAGGGGCACGAGCGCCGGGTCACGGGGCATGGCCGCCATCAGGTCGCCGCTCCAGCGGCACCACGCGGCTCCGAAGACCACGAGCCTTGGCAGGCCGGCCTCGGCGGCCCGCCGCTCGCCGGCCGCGAAGCCGTCGACGTACTCGAGCGCGGCGACCGTCGCCGGATGCGGCGCGGGCTCGGCGATCAGGCCGGATCGCGCTTCGCCGGCCGCCGTCGCCCACCACACGCCGCTGCCGCCGCCCACGGCCCGCTCGTCGCGCACGCTGCACCCGCCGGCCGCGAGGGCCGTGGCGATCAGGACCACGAGACGGTGTCGGACGCGGGCGACCACGAGGCATCCTCGGTAAAGATGCGTAGGTAGGGGCCGCCGGCCCGCGTCACAAGACGGGTTGCGGCAAGGGCGGCAAGGGCGGCGGGCCGCGTGGACGGGGTCGGGGGAACGCGGGCTGTCGTGGTGCCGGGCGGTTCGCTACCGTCCCGCCGCCGCCTTCGGCACGAGCCCGCGTGATCCGGCCACCCGTCACGACCGTGTCCTGCCTGGTCGTCGCGATCCTCGTCGCGTCGAGCGGATCGGGGTGCAGGCTCGTCCAGCCGCGCGGGCCCGTGACCTCGGATCTCGCGGAGGCCCGCCGCCTGAGCAACGAGGGGCTCTCGGCCGCCGACCGCAGCGACCTCGTCCGCGCCGAGGGATTGCTGGAGCGGGCCGTCAAGTCGTGCCCGATCGACGTCGATGCCCGACGGCACTACGCCGAGGTGCTCTGGAGGCGCGGCGAGCGGATGGAGGCCGTGAGGCAGATCGAGGAGGCGCTGCGGCTCTCGCCCGCCGACGCGGGCCTGTGCGTCGAGAGCGGCGGCATGCACCTCGAGCTCGGCCTGTTCGACGACGCGGATCGCCTGGCGCGGGAGGCGGTTCGCCTGGCCCCTGGTTCGGCGGCGGCCTGGCACCTCCGCGGCCGCGTGTCACTGGCCCGCGGGCAGGCGGAGCCGGCGCTCGCCGACTTCCACCGGGCGCTGGCCATCGATGGCGAAGACCGCGGCGTGCTCGTCGACACCGCCGAGGCCTACCGGCGGCTCGACCGGCCTCAGCGGGCCCTGGCCACGCTCGCCATCCTGGGTGAGACCTACGGACCGGATCAGACGCCGGCCGACGTGCTGGTGATGGAGGGGCTCGCCCAGGAGGCGCTCGGCCGGCCCGCCGAGGCCATGGAGAGTTACCGCCTGGCGATCGCCAAGGGAAACGCCCCGGCCGATGCCACGGCGCGGCTGGGAGCGCTGCAGCAGGCCGCGCTGGCCGACGGATCGGCCGGCGTCACTCCCCGCTCGACGTCCGTCCGGTGAGCAGGTCGAAGGCGGCGATCGACGGCACCAGGAGCGCCGCGGTGCCGAAGCCGTAGGCGGCGAGCACCACGAGCAGCACCTGCAGGCTGCTGCCCTGCAGGAAGCCCGTGATCGCCACGAACGTGAGGGCCGGCAGCAGCGCCGAGGCCCAGCCCACCGCGGGCGATGGATTGCGGGCGGAGAGGGCCGCGTAGAGCCCCACGGCGCCGCCCACGATGGCGGCGAGAAACGGCGCCAGCTGGAGCTCGAAGCTGCCGCCGAACGCCACCATGATCCGCATGGTGGTGGCGACGCCCACGAACAGGAAGGCCACGATGCCGAGGGCGACCGCGATGGCCTGCCGCGACGTCGGATGCGAGAGTCCGGCGTAGATCCCGAGCACGGCGACGAACGCCGTGAGCACGGCGAGGCCCAGGCAAAGGTAGGTGGCGTGCTCCCAGGTGGCGATGCCGGCGGGCACGAGCCCGAGGCAGAGGGCCTGCGGGAGCACCACGAGCTCGGCGGCCGAGCCCAGCACGCCGAGCAGCTTGCCCCAGACGAACTCGCCCGGCTC
>JBIIMU010000139.1:0-6837 GCA_044337845.1 Pirellulales bacterium
CACCTCGGCCGCGCGGTCGAGGCGGCCGCGCTCGCCGGCCACCGCCGCCCGCAGCTCGTCGAGCAGGTGGATCTCGCGCCGCACGCCCTCCTCTTCGGCGCCGAGCACCTGCCGCTGCCGCTCGTCGAGCTCGGGGGTCGTGTAGCGTTCGGCGTTCTTCACCGTCTGCTTGCGGATGTAGTCCGCAGGCACCTTCTCCGCATGCGCCCGGCCGATCTCCAGGAAGAAGCCGAACACGCGGTTGTAGCCGACCTTGAGCGATGCGATGCCCGTCCGCTCGATCTCCTGCGCCTGGTAGCGGGTGATCCAGGCCTTGCCGCCGGTGGCGAGCTCCACCAGCTCGTCGAGGGCCGCGTCGAAGCCCGGCCGGATGAAGCCGCCCTCGCGGGCAAACACCGGGCAGCCTTCGCGGAGCGTGGCGGCGATGCGGGCGGCGATGTCGGGGCAGGGGTCGAGGCCGTCGCGGAGATCGCCCAGCAGGCCGCCGCACGGACCGAGCAGCGCCACCACGTCGGGGAGGATCGCCGTCGCCCGGCCGATCCGCTCGAGGTCGCGCGGGCCGGCCCGGCCCGTGACCACCCGGCCGACGAGCCGCTCGATGTCGCCGATGCCAGAGAGCCGCTCCGCGAGCCGCGCCGCGAGGATCGGGTCGGCGACGAGCGCGGCCACCGCATCGAGACGGTCGTCGATCGCCGGCACGTCGACCAGCGGCGCCGAGAGCCAGTCGCCCAGGAGCCTCGCCCCCATCGGCGACTTCGTGCGGTCGAGCACGCCGGCCAGCGCGCCCGCGCGGCGTCCGGTGGCCACCGAGCGCACGAGCTCCAGGCTGCGGCGGGAGGCCTCGTCGATCTCGAGCCGCCGCCCCGGCCGCCAGGCGGAGAGCGTGTCGATCCGGCCGATCGCGGCCGGCTCGTTCTGCTCGAGATACGCCACCACCGCGCCGGCGGCCGCGATGCCGGCGGCATCGGCGGGCAGCTCGAACCCGAGCCCCTCGAGCCGCCGACCGCCGAGCGCCCGGCCGACCGCAGCCTCGGCGGTGGCGGCATCGAACCACCAGTCGGGCCGGGCCGTGAGGAGCCGGCTGCCGGAGGCCCGCACGAGCTCCGCGACGGCCTCGCGGTGCTTCTCCGCACACAGGCACTCCGCGGGATCGAGCCGCAGCAGGTGGTCGAGCACGTCGTCGCGGTCCACGACCGCCGCCTCGAAGCGGCCCGCAGCCACGTCGATCCACGCGAGCCCCACCTGCCCGCCGGCGTCGTCGCGTCCGGCCGGCGGCAGGATCGCGACCAGCCAGTTGGGCCGCGCCGGATCGAGGAGCGTCTCGTCGGCGGCGATGCCGGGGGTGACGATCCGCGTCACCTCGCGACGGAGCAGGCCCTTGGTCGTCTTCGGGTCGTCGATCTGCTCGCAGATCGCCACGTGCCGGCCCGCGGCCACGAGCTTCACCAGCTGCACGTCGAGCTGGTGATGCGGGAACCCCGCCATCGGCAGGGCGTCGGGGCCCTTGTCGCGGCTGGTGAGTGTGAGGTCGAGCAGGTCGGCGGCCTCGCGGGCGTCGTCGCCGAAGAGCTCGTAGAAGTCTCCCATCCGAAACAGCACGAGCGCGCCGGGGCAGCGGGCCTTCGCCGCCTCGAACTGCTGCATCATGGGGGACGTCGTCGACGCCATGGGCGGAAATGTATCAGCCTTTGACCGGTTCGACGGCGGGACGTACAAACAGATGTGTCCCGGGTGCCGATGAGAGGCCCCTGCGATGGGGACCTGCGAACCTGGTCAGGGCTTAACCGCAGCAGCCATAAGCAGTCGTCTCTTTGTGCGGTGGGCCTCTCATCGGCATCCGGGGCCAGGCCCCCACGGCTCCGCTGCACACAGGCATCCATGGCTGACTCGGCCGCCTACCAGGTCGTCGCCCGCCGGTACCGGCCGCAGCGGTTCGCCGACCTCGTCGGCCAGGAGCACGTCGCCCGAGGCCTGTCCGGGGCGATCGAGTCGGGCCGCATCGGCCACGCCTACCTGTTCACCGGCGCCCGCGGCGTGGGCAAGACCAGCGCCGCCCGGATCTACGCCAAGGCGCTCGAGTGCGAGCGGGGGCCGGCCGCGGAGCCGTGCAACGAGTGTGACTCGTGCCGGGCGATCTCGGCCGGGCAGGACGTGGACGTCGTCGAGATCGACGCCGCCAGCAACCGCGGCGTCGATGAGATCCGCCAGCTGCGACAGAACGTGGCCGTGCGTCCGGCCCGCGGCCGATTCAAGGTGTACATCATCGACGAGGTCCACATGCTCACGCGGGAGGCGTTCAACGCGCTTCTCAAGACGCTGGAGGAGCCGCCGTCGCACGTGAAGTTCGTGCTCTGCACGACCGAGCCCGAGAAGCTCCCGATCACGATCCTCTCGCGGTGCCAGCGGTTCGACTTCACGACGGTGGACGTGGCGGCGATCGCCGGCCGGCTCGCGCAGATCGTGGCGGCCGAGGGGGCCGACGTGTCGGCCGAGGCCCTGACGCTGATCGCCCGCCGGGCCGCGGGCAGCATGCGGGACAGCCAGTCGCTCCTCGAGCAGCTGCTCGGCTCGGCCGGCGGCACGGTCGGCGTCGATGACGTGCACGCCCTGATCGGCACCGGCCGCGAGGAGCGGGTGGGCGAGCTCGTGACGGCCATCGCCGCCCGCGATCCGGCCCGGGCGCTCGCCGCCCTCGACGAGTCGCTGCAGGGCGGGGCGGATCCGGGCGGCGTGCTCGACCAGGTGATCGCGGCGCTCCGCGACTGCCTGCTGGCGAGCGTCGGCTGCGATCCCGCCAGGCTCACGCTCTCGCAGGGCCTCGGGGTCGATCTCCCGGCGCTCGGCAGGCAGCTCGGCACGGCGAACCTGCTCGCGATGCTGCAGATCATCGACCAGACGCTCGCGCGGATGCGGACGAGCGGGCACCCGGCGATGCTCGCGGAGATGGCGGTGATCCGCCTGGCCGGCCTCGAAGACCTGCAGAGCCTGGCGGCGGCGATCGATCAGGTCGCGGCCGCGACGCCGCCGGCCGGCACGCCGGCACCGGCCCAGGCCGTGGCGCCACCATCGCGGCCGCCGGTCCCGCCGGCGCCGCCCGCGCCTCAAAAAAAAACGACCGAGCTGACCGCAGACGATGACACGCCGCGGCCCGCGGCCGCCCCGGCGGTTGCCGTGCCGCCACCGCCGCTGCCCGCCGACGCCCATGCCACCTGGCAGGCCGTCGCCGCCACGCTCGACGGACTGCTCGCCGATTTCGCGGCGGAGGCGGTGTCGGCGGCCTGGCGCGACGAGTGCCTGGAGGTGACCCTGCCCGCGACGGCGACCACGGCGGCGGCGTTTCTCCGCCGGCCCGAGTCCACGGCCGCGATCACGCGGGGCCTCGCCGCGGCGGTGGGGCGGCGGGTGCGGCATGCCGTGTCTCTGGCGGAGGCCGACGCCGACGCCGTCGCCGCGACCCCGGTGCCGGCCCAGCCGCCGCGGCCGGTGGTGTCGCAGGCGGCGCTGCTCCGCGAGGTGTCGGAGCATCCGCTCGTGGCCCATGCGATGACCGTGTTCGACGCGGCGATCCGCAAGGTGGAGCCGCGGAGGCCGCGGCCACCCGTGGCCGTGCCCGCCGGCGCCGCCGCGCCGGACCAGACCGCCGGCGACGGCGCGACCGACGAGGAGCCGACGACGTTCGGGGAGGTGACCGATGGCTGAACGACGGGGTGCCGTGGCCAGGCTCGTGGACGCGTTCGCCGACCTGCCCGGCATCGGCCGCCGGTCGGCCGAGCGGCTCGCCTACCACGTGCTGGCGATGGGGAAGGACGAGGCGCTCGCGTTCGCCGACGCGATTCGCGCGGTGAAGGAGAACCTGCGGCCTTGTCGGACCTGCTTCAACCTCGCCGAGGCGGAGCAGTGCGACATCTGCCGGGACCCGCGTCGCGACCGCAGCCTCCTCTGCGTGGTGGAGCAGGTCCGCGACCTGCTCGCCCTCGAGCAGGCCGGCAGCTACCGGGGGCTCTATCACGTGCTCCAGGGCCGCGTGGCCCCGCTCGAGGGCCGCGGGGCGGAGCGGCTCACGCTCGACGCGCTCGCCGCGCGGGTGGCGCAGGGGGGGGTTCGCGAGGTGATCCTGGCGACGACGCCGAACGTGGAGGGGGATGCCACGGCCCTGCTGGTCGTGCAGCGGCTCGAGGGCCAGCCCGTCGAGATCACCCGCCTGGCCCGCGGCCTGACGGTGGGGGCGTCGCTCGAGCAGGCGAACCGCGAGATGCTCGTCGACGCGTTCACCGGCCGTCGCAAGTTCTGACCGCGAATGGTCTCCGCCGGCGGCCGGCAAGGCCTTCGGCGCCCGGCACAGGCATTTTTCATGCCAGACCGCGCAGCGTCTCCGAAAACGCGGTATTCTTCAGGTGGTTCGGGGGCGTAGGGAATCGCCAACGAACCGGCACGAGGATTGCAGCGATGCGGATGTCGTTCGGCCAGGAAATGCGGATGGCGCAAAAGCAGGTGCTTGCGCCGCGCATGATCCAGTCGATGGAGATCCTGCAGCTGCCGGTGATGGCGCTCGAGGAGCGGATCGAGGAGGAGATCCAGAACAACGAGACGCTCGAGGTGGAGGAGGCCGGCCAGGACGCTCCCACGGTGGAGGCCCTGGGCGCGACGGCCGAGACGGAGCCGGCGGCCGTGGAGCGGACGGTCGACGAGAAGCCCCTGATCGTCGATCAGGACCACGCCAACCAGGCCGACTTCGAGCGGACCTACGACTGGGCCACCGAGTATCCCGACAGCGACGACGACCGCAGCCGTCCGTCGGCCGCGCAGATCGAGCAGGCGGGCGACCGCTACCTCGACGTGATGGCCAACATGGCGGAGCGGCCCGAGACGCTCTGCAACCACCTGCACGCCCAGGTGTCGAACTACGAGCTCTCGCCCGCCGAGCGCGAGGCGGCCGACAAGATCATCTACAACCTCGATGCCAACGGCTATCTCACGATGCCGCTCGAGGAGCTCGTCGATGCCGACGGGCCGCCCGACCAGATCGCCCACCTGACCAGCGCGCTGGCGGTGGTGCAGAGCATGGACCCGCCCGGCGTGGGAGCCCGCGACCTGCGGGAGTGCCTCCTGCTCCAGATCCGCCACGACACGCCCTACGCCCGCCAGCTCCGCCAGCTGGTGCGGGACCACCTCGAGGATCTCGCCGGCAACCGCCTGCCGCTGATCGCCCGCAAGACGGGCATGTCGATCGAGGAGATCGAGGTGCTTCGCGAGCGGCTCCACGACTTCAAGCCCAAGCCCGGGGCGGTGTTCTCCGCGCCGATCGTGGTGCCGATCAAGCCGGACGTGTACGTCGATCAGCAGCCCGACGGCACGTGGAAGGTGCGGCTCGAGGAGATCGACCTGCCCAACCTCCGCATCAGCCCGCTGTACCGCGACATGCTGATGTCGCCGGAGACCGACGCCTCGACCCGCGAGTACATCAAGCGGAAGATCAACTCCGCGCAGTGGCTGATCGATGCCATCGAGCAGCGGCGGAGCACGCTCCTCAAGACCTCCCAGGCGATCGTCGACCACCAGACCCGGTTCCTCACCGAGGGTCCGGAGGCGATCGAGCCCTTGAAGATGCAGCAGATCGCCGACCGGATCGGCATGCACGTGACCACCGTCAGCCGGGCGGTGGACGACAAATGGCTGCAGACGCCGCGTGGCATCCATTCGCTGCGGAAGTTCTTCGTCGGCGGGACGGTGAGCGCCGACGGCGAGGAGGTGGCCTGGGATGCGGTGCGGATGAAGCTCCAGGAGATCGTCGACGCCGAGCCCAAGGACGCGCCCTACAGCGACGACGATCTCGTGCGCGAGCTGGGGAAGCAGGGGATCACGGTCGCCCGCCGCACGGTCACCAAGTATCGCAAGGCGATGAAGATCCCCAGCTCGCGGCAGCGGCGCGACTGGAAGCTCGTCCGCGACACCGACCCGGCCGCCGGCCTGCCGGCCGCGGCCGGCGACGATGCGGAGGAGCCGGACGACGAGTGACGCCGTCGTCCGCCCTTGCCGGTTTTCTCCCGGGTGGCCTACGATCCCCTCCGCCGTTCCCCGGAGCCCCGACATGCGCTGCCCCTTCTGCCTGGCCGACAACGACCGGGTGATCGACTCGCGGTCGGGCGACGACGGCGCCACGATTCGGCGGCGGCGGGAGTGCCTGGGGTGCCGCCGCCGCTTCACCACCTACGAACGGGTCGAGCGGCAGCCGCTCACCGTGGTCAAGAAGCGGGGCGAACGCGTCCCGTTCGATCGCGACAAGATCCGGCGCGGGCTCGCGAAGGCATGCTGGAAGCGGCCGGTGACGGAGGACGACCTCGAGCGGACGGTGTCGTTGCTGGAGGCGGAACTCTACGGCGCCTACGACGGCGACGTTCCCAGCCGGGTGATCGGCGAGCGGCTGATGGAACTCCTCCGCGACCTGGATCAGGTGGCCTTCGTGAGGTTCGCGAGCGTCTACCGCGAGTTCAAGGACGTCCGCGACTTCGTGGACGAACTGGAGCCGATCCTCAACGACGCGGCCGCGGCGGCGGCCGATCGTCACGCTCCGCGGACGTAGTCGCCGGTCACGCCGCCCGTCTTCTCCTCGAGCCGGATCGACTCCACGGCCATCTCCGGGTCGATCGACTTGCACATGTCGTAGAGGGTGAGCGCCGCGGCGGACGCCGCCACCAGGGCCTCCATCTCGACGCCCGTCCGGGCCGTCGTCCGCACCCGCGTCTCGACGAGCACGGTCGTCGCGTCGGGGAACGACACCGCCACCTCGACCGACTCCAGGGGCAGGGGATGGCACAGCGGCACGATGTCGCTCGTCCG
>JBIIMU010000140.1:0-6807 GCA_044337845.1 Pirellulales bacterium
GCGTTCACGGTGCAGCTCCGAGGCGGGGGCGAAAGTGCGGCGGCATGGAGGTGTGGTGCGGGTTGATTCGGGCCGGATTCGCAAGGCTCGGGGCTGCCCCGAGCCACGGTCGTGCCTCAGGAAGCCGCCATCGCCCGAGCGGTGCGGGTATCCGGAAGCCGACCGGAGAACGTACCAGACAGCGTGTGCGGCCGTCGCGGTGGCGTCCTACGGCAGTCTCCAGTGCTGGCGAAGGTGGCCGTACGACGACGTCGCGAGCGGCAGCGGCGGGCCCGACTTCGCCCAGGCCTCGGCCGCGTCGAGCGCGCGGTCGAACGAGCCGGCGAGGCCGAACGTCGCAAGCAGGCTGGCGGCGATGGCCGTGATGCCGGCCGACACGAGCGATCGCCGCCGCTTCCGCTCGATGACAACCGGATCCGGGGGCGGCAGCGGGATGCCGCCGTACCAGCCGCGGACGAGGTCCTCGACGGCGACGGCGGCGCAGACGGTGCGGCGGGCGTCGTCGTCGTGCGCGAGATCGGCGACGGCCCGATCGGCGGCGCCTACGATCGACTCGCCGGAGAGCCAGATGCTGATGTCGCGGGCTTGGAGATCGTGCGCGCGGCTCATCGGTCGCCCTCCACCACGGGGGCCAGGCTCGATCGCAGCAGCGTGCGGGCCCGGTGGATCGCGTTGTTCACCTCGGCGTAGGTGAGCGCGAGCGTCTCGGCCGTGTCGCGGTAGGAGAGGCCCTCGCACACGGTGAGCAGGAAGCAGGCCCGTTCGCGATCGGGCAGCCGGCCGATGGCGAGGGCCACGAGGTCGGCCGTCTCGCGGGCCTCCACGGCCACGGTCGGCGACGGCACGGCGGTCGGTTCGATCGCCGCGATCCGTCGGTTCTCGGCCTGCCGCGATCGCCGGTGGTCAACGCAGATCCGGGCCACCGTCTTCACGAAGTAGGGCCCGAAGAGTTCCTCGAGCGGATAGCGGTCGCGGTGCTCGAAGAGCTTCCGCAGGGCGTCCTGCACCGCGTCTTCGGCCAGGTGACGATCGCCGAGGAACGCAGTCGCGAAGCGGAGCACCCGCAGCCGGTGGGCGTCGGCGAGCGCGGCGAAATCGTCGGCTGTGACCTGGGCGGCCCCGCGGCCGAGGTGGCGAGCGGCACGGTCGTCGCGTGTGCGGGCCAAGCGTGGTCCTCCCCGGTGAACGTGCCGGAATCGTACCAGCATTCAATGCCAGTCGTCTTCGCTGGCCGGCAGTTCGCCGTCGGCCCGGTGGCCCAGCTGCCGCAGCACGCTGGGAGGAACGTCGCCGGAGAGCCCTCGGACCGATCCGTCGGCCAGCCCGATGATGACCAGGTTGCCCGCGTGGTCGCTGCCAAAGCTGCCCACGACGAGCGGATCCTGCGGAGCCGGATCGTCGCCGAATGATCCGCGTTCGCGCTTGGGGATCGGCGAGGTGTTGCGAAGTGTGGCCCGGGTGCCCGAGGCCCAGCCGAGGTCGCCCTCGCTGCCGCGGTGCTCGCTGAGGAGCAGCGTGTGCGTACTGCCGTCTTTGATGTCGGAGAAGCGAATCCGGCTGTTGAGAAACAGCATCCCGTGGTTGTCGGCGTCGATCGGCGCCTCGACGTCGTGATGACAGCCCGCGTAGCTCGACACGGCCACCCGCGTGCCCTCCTCCTCGCGAACGGCTTCCGTGGAGGACGATGGGCAGATGAGATGGGAAATACGGGCCTCGCGGACCTTGGCGTTCGACGCCGCATAGACGCCGTCGGCTGCGTTGAAGTGCGATTCCAGTGTCCCCTCCTCCAGAAACGGCAGCAGCCGGACGATCCAGCCCACGTGCTTGCCCTCGGGCAGGCTCTTGATGGGGCCGGCGTCGTCGGTCACCCCCGGCGGAAACGCCTCGTGGGCGAACTCGTAGTTGTGCAGGGCGAGGCCGAGCTGGACCACGTTGTTGGTGCAGGAGCAGCGTCGGGCTGCCTCGCGGGCGGCCTGCACGGCCGGCAGCAGCAGCCCGATGAGCACGGCGATGATCGCGATCACGACCAACAGTTCCACGAGCGTGAAGCCACGGCTAGGCGGAGCCGTGAAGGTCGGCTGTTGTCTGCGCGGGTGTCGAAGGACCTGCTTCAGCGGAGGGTACTGGTTCATGGACGGGACTCCTCGGGAGTGGCGGATGGGTTCGATGCCGGGATGACGGAGCGGGAGCGGCGGATCGTGAGCGGGCCTTCGAGCGGATACTCGACGACGATGCGGACCGAGGGTGTCGAGGCTGCGGCATCTCGGGCGAATGTGATCCGCGCCGAGCCCGAGCCCACGAGATCGGATGAGGCGATCAGGATCGTGTCGTCGGCCGTGCCCGCCGAGACACTGCGAGTCTTGGCCATCCGGGCCGCGGCCGTCATCAGGCACTCCACCTGGCGCAGGTCCCGCTCGGTTCGCAGGTTCCGGTGCGACACGGTCGCGGAGCGGAGCATCGTGGTGGCGATCGCCGTGGCCACGGCCATGCAGGCGAGCACCATCACCATCACGCTTGCCCGGCGGGATGACCGGGGCCGTCGGCGGGCGTCGTGCGACCGGTGGATCATGGCGATCCTCCCGGTGCCGCGGGCGCGGCAGTGTTCGGCCCGGCTGCCGCGACGATCTCGAGCCCCAGCCGGGGCCTGGGGGTGACGTCGGCGGCGGCGGTGCCGGAGAGCGTGACGAGCCCGCCGTCCGCGGCCGCGTGCCACGTCACGGGCCGCGAGAAGGAGAAGGATTCGCGGGCGGCCTCTGCGGTGCCCGACGTGGCGAGCCGCACGAGCCCCGAGCCGGTCGCGCGGTAGACGATGCCGCCCTCGGCACTGGTGATCGCCACGAGCGGCGCGTCGGTGTCGCTGCCGGGGCAGGTGACGCTCGTGGCCTCGTGGATGTCGGCGCGAAACTGGCGGGCGAGCCGCAAGGCTGCGCGTTCGTCGGCGACGACGGCCCGCGACCGCGATTCGATCGTGAAGGTGCGGTGCACGAGTGCCGCCGCCGTGGCGATCACGACCGTCGCGGCCGACATCGCGGCCATGAGTTCGAAGAGCGAGGCCCCGCGGCGACGGCGACCGCGAGTGGTGCTCGGGATCGTGCTCATCGTGCTTCCCCCCTGCCCTGCTCCGGCACGACCCAGGTGACGAAGGTCAGCGGCTGTGCCTGGCGGCCCGGCGAGTTCCACGCGAGGCGGAGCGTGACCTGCTCGCCGAGCGGCGACGGGATTCGCGTGGCGGTGAGCCGGGCCTCGGGCAGGCAGTCGGCGGCGAGCGGCGAGAGGGCGAGCGCGGCGAGGTGGCGGTCGAGGTCGCCCACCGGCACGACGCCGAGCCGCTCGGCCTGGTTGGCCAGTTCCTCAAGCGCGATCCGCTCCTGCCGCGATTCCGCGACGAGCCGCGTGTGCCGGACGAAGAGCGGCGTGATCGCGGCGAGCGCCGCCACCAGCACGGCCATCGCGGCGATCACCTCCAGCATGATGAAACCGCGACGGCATGGGGACGCGGCACGGCGTGCGGGCATGGCGGGGCTCACGCGAGATGCTCGATCAGGGATGAAAGCATGCTGAACACGGCGAGGGCTTGGAGCAGCACGGCCGCCCCCATCAGGAGCACCACGACGGGCACGAGCGATTCGGCGAAGACGGTCGCCCGCCGTCGCACCCGCGCTCGTCGTGAGGCCGCGAGCCGTTCGAGCACGCTCGGTCGGGCGTCGCCCGCGGTCTCGATCATGGCCGCCTCGTCGGTCGTGACGAGCCCGGCGGTCGCGAGACCTCTCCCGGCGTCACCCGCCGCCGCCCGCCGCAGCCGCGCGGCGAGCACGGGATCGACCTGGCATGCGGCGAGCAGTGTTTCGGCCTCGGGCAGCGGCCGACCACACGCGTCGGCCACGGCCAGGCCGTCGAGGGCCGCCGCGATCCGCCGCGACCGCGCGAAGGGCCGCGTCACCAGCCGCCAGGCCGACGGGAAGAGTCTCGCGATGGCGACGGCGAGAAGCAGGACGACCGGGATGGCCCAGTAGGCTGCCAGCCAGCGGAGCAACACCATCCAGCGGTTCAAGGCCGCGGGCATGGTCACGATCTCGGCGTAGTCCTCGAGAATCCTGACGAGCAAGGGATTCACCTTGAGGGCGAGGAATCCCGCAATGGTCAGAAACAG
This sequence comes from Pirellulales bacterium, assembly GCA_044337845.1. GTDB lineage: Bacteria > Planctomycetota > Planctomycetia > Pirellulales > UBA1268 > QWPN01. The sequence continues at coordinate 4,151 of JBIIMU010000140.1, forward strand.
GAGGAGCATGATGCCGAGATACCCCAGGGCCGCGCGGAACGATCGACGGATCGTGGGGTCGAGGAGGTCGTCGCCTTCGAGCGCGGCCTGCACGACGGGTTCGAGAAGGTCGGTGCGCTCGCCGAACGCCAAAGCCACGGCGTGATCGTCCTGCACGACGCCCGGCACCTGCGCCGTAGCCTCCGCCGCGGTCGCCCCCTGCCGCAGGAGCCGGGCGGTTTTTTCGAGCCGCGTGCCCTGGCCGCCGCGGCCGTCCTCCGCCCAGGCGTCGAGGATGGTCGCGGCCGGCACGCCCGCCGCGGCCGATGCCGCCACGAGCCGCAGCACCGCCGCGCTCTCGGCCCGCGTCGCCCAGGTGGACCACGACCGCCGCCACTCGTGGCGGAGGCGTCGTCGGATCCGGTGGAGGAGCGTCGTGGGCATGAAGCCACCGATCAGGAGAGAAGGCCGACGAGGTTGATGAGCGGCATGAACAGGGCCAGCGTGAGGAAGCCCACGAGCAGGCCAACCACGCCGATCAGCAAGGGCCCGATGAACCACGCGGCGGCATCGAGCCGACCGCGGCCGCGGTCGTCGTGGCAGTCGGCGATCGCATCGAGGAGCACGGCGGCCGAGCGCGGGGCATGGTCGAGCGCGGCCGCCGCGGCGAAGGTGAGGGGCCGCCGGGGGCTGGCTGGATCGAGCCCCGTGGCGCCGGTGGCGCGGCCTGCGAGGACGAGTGCCTCGGCGGTCGGGATTTCAGCGGCGACGAGCCTCGCGAGCGAGCGGGTGAAGCTGGCGATCGCCGTGGCACTGTGCGCCGACCAGCGGACACCGAGCCACCACCGACAGAGCACCAGCCACGCCACGATGATGAGCAGCGGCCAGCCGCGTAGGAGGATCGGACGCAGGCCGAGGGCCATTCGAGTCGCCATCGGCAGCTCCACGCCGAAGTCCCTGAAGACCGGCTCGAACTGCGGGATCACCAGGAACGCCATCAGCGTGAGCACCGCGAGGGCGACGAGTGCCACGCTCAGCGGATAGGCGAACAGCCACCACGCGTTCGCGGTCGCGGTCGGCGGTCGTGCGGCCGTCTGCAGCAGCCTCACGGTGAGCCGTGGGTCGCCGGCTCCCGAAGCGAAGAGCGGAATCCAGCAGGCCGTCGAGGCCGTGGCGGCCGCGGTGCCTTGTGCCACGTCGCCCGTGGCGAGCGCGTCGGCCATCCGCAGCCAGGGCATCCGCTCGCACGGCGGCAGTTCGGCGGCCACGAGCCGCACGAGCGGCTCGATCCCGCGGTGCCGCGCGACCGCCCGGGCCACGTGCGTCTCGATGACGTTCGCCGCGGTCATGAGTCGCCGCCCCGCGGGGCCATGGCCTGCGGCCTGGCGATCGTGTCGAAGAGCCGGGCCATCGGTCGGAAGAGCGCCACGCCGTAGAGGAGCACGGCCACGCCGGCGATGAGGCAGCCGATCACCGGCACGAACGCTCGGACCCGCCGTCGCCGGCGGTCGTCGAGCCCGCGTTCGAACATCGCCACCGCCCAGAGATGGTTCGCGCGGCTATCGATGTCGGTCTCGCACTCCGCGAGGGCCGCGAGCGGCCGGTCTGCCGACAGACCCGTCAGGCCGACGCCGGCGAGGAGCGCGCTGGCGAGCCGGTGACGCTCGGCCTCGGTGCAGTCGCACGAGGTGAGTTCCGCGAGCAGGTCGCAGCGGACCGCCGCCGCGGCGTGGTCGGGATCCCGCCGGCAGAGCCGCACAAGCCACGCCACGAGCGCCGCGATGGCGACCATGCCGGCGACCGCGATCGCCACCTCGGCCGGGCCGATCGTCGGCCACGGCGAGACCGGCGCCGCACTCGGCGGATCGTGGAACGTGGCCTCGATCCCGCGGATGAGCCGGCCGTCGGTGAGCGTGATCCAGATCACGCCGATCAGGGCCAGCACGGCTACGATCAATGGGTAGGCGATCGCGAGCCGCAGCCGCCAGCGGTCGTCGGCGAGCGTGGCCGCCGCATCGTCGAGCACGGCGGCGAGGCCGGGGCCATCGGCCCCGAGGGCGGTGGCCTCGTCGATCGTGCGGGTGGTTTCAGGGCGCAGGACCATGCGACACCGGGCTCACGCTGCCGGGCTGGCCGCTGCGGCCCCCTGAAGAAAGGACGGACCGAGACCGAAAACCTTTTTTTCCGGCCGGAACCGCCCCGCCGCGGCGACCGACTACCCGCGGGTGGCCGTCGCATAGAGGAAGAAGGCCGCCTCGTCGGGCCGGCGGCTGCTCGTCTCCCGCTCGGTGGTCACCGTGATGGCACGGAAGCCGGCCGCGGCGACGAGCGCCGTCAGCTCGTCCGCGGTGAAGTGGTGGGTCGTGTAGAGCACCGTCCCGTGGCCGTCCCGCGAGCAATACGTGTGCCGCTCGCCGGTCAGGGGGAAGTCGTCGGCGTAGAGCCTCGCATAGCCGGGGTTGATCGTGTCGCTCACCCCCGAGGCGGAGAGGAACAGTCGCCCGCCGGGCCGCAGCATCTCGCGGACGTGGCGGAGGAGATTCACCCGCTGGTGGAGCGTGCCGATGATCGAGATCACGAGCTGGCAGACCGCCGCGTCGAAGGGGCCGCCGTCGAGCCGCGGCGACGCGTCGCCCGCGAAGTCGGCCACGGCGAACCGCAGCGCGCGACCGGTGGCA
>JBIIMU010000141.1:0-6782 GCA_044337845.1 Pirellulales bacterium
GGTGATTCCGATCTCCTGCAACTGGGACTTCCGCTGCGGCTATTTCGGCCTCTGGCTCACGGGGCTGGCCCAGCCGACCCAGCAGCTCAGCCACCAGACGATCACCCAGATCGATGCGCCGTCGGGTGTGCTGGATACGACCGGCACGCTGCTCCTGCAGGGGCTGTCGCTGGGGCTCGAGGGCCGCTGGTAGAGGCAACGCCCCGCTGACTCCCCAGGAGTGAACCGGCATGCCACCGGCCGCGTATGAACCAACCGAGACGGATCTCCCGGGCGGCTCCCTGCGCCAGGCTGGCCGGCACGCCGGACGCCGGATTCTTGCACCCCACCCTGACTTGCGATCCAATTCCGTTCCCCGGGGGATCTTCCCGGTGACGGCCACCGTTGGCCGGCATCTGGACTCCACGCGCTGCGGCGCGACGCTCCCCCTGGTCCCCCGTGCGTTCGACAGCGAGGACTCTCACCATGCTTGACCGTATCTTCCCGTCCCGCCGTCGCAGCACGGTCGCCCCGCGGAAGCGGCGCGGGGAGCGTCTGCACGTGCAGCGACTCGAGGAGCGGCTGGCCCTCGCCATCGAAGTGTTCCAGTATCCGATGGCGGGCGTCACGTCGGGTTCGAGCAACTACGCCGTGCTCTTGATGGACGACGGCGCCACCGGCTTCCTCAAGAAGAACGCGACCCCCGCCCCCACGTTCACGTATGCCAGCAACTCGCAGTTTCTCGACGACCCGACGACCATCACGCAGGAAGCCATCACGTTCGGCGAACTCCTCGTCAACGCCGGCACGCTCTCGTCCTTCTACGTGACGAGCGGGAAGCGGATCGACTACTTCGGCGCCTCGATCCCGGCCACGTCTCTGGGAAGAGACACGTTCTTCAGCAACTTCGACCCCTTGGATCCGCTGGTGCCGCCCATCGACCTCGGCACGAGCGACGGCATCGTGCCGGGCACATTCTTCGCCACCGCGTCGATCGTCGACAATGACGGCAAGTTCGCGTCCATAAGGCTCTTGGCGTCGAGGCCTGGCACGCAATGGAACATGAGCATCGAGAGGACCTCGGGCGACGGAGCGATTCCCACCCTGGCTGACATCAACGAGGTCAGCGGGAGCGTGATCATGCGGTTCGCGGAGGCCCCCCAATCGGTCAGCCTCCAGCCCATCGACTGGGGCGTCTACACGGGGGCCCGCCAAGTGGTTGGCACCATTGGCACGCCCGATGTGAAGCCACTCTCGTTCACGCTCTTCCCCGGGCAGACGGTGCCCCAGCGGTTCCTCGTCGATCTCTCCCGCAACGAGTCGACGATCTCGATCAACAGCCCCTTGCTGGCGACGACGGGCAGCGGCGGCGACCCCGGGTTTTTCTCCGGAGCCGGCGACGTCGCGGGTCAGGTCGGACAGGTCGTCCTCGACGGCTCGACGATCGTCACGAATGCCAACGTTTCGTCAGCGAACCTGTTTACCGTCGGCGTGCCGATGTGGTTCAACCAGGTGACGGACGACGGGGCCACGACCCGCATCCCGGTGCGCAACACCACGATCAATCGGCCGGTCGCCGCTCCGGAACAGCAGCTCATCCTCGAGGGCACCGCCGCGGCCCCCGGCAAGCTGCTCGTCAGCGAGCAGGGCGCCCTGGCTGGCTCGTTGACCAATCCGTCGGGCTCCGGAGCCGGGTCGCTCGACGTGCAGGCTTCCCATGCCGACGTGATCTTCGCCGGCACCGTGAACGCGACCCAGCAGACCTACCTGCTCCAGTCGCCGCTCGACCCGCGGGCGTATTCCTTCACGACCGTATCGCCGACCACCGGCGTGCAGTCCGGCCGAATCCTCGGCGGCACGGTCGGCGTCACCCTGGCCAACGACGCCGGCGGCGAGATGAACGTCCGCACGACCATCAACACGCTACGGATGACGGCTGCGTCCACGCCCTCGCAGCCGGCGCTGCCCTATGCGATCAACGTCGCCGATTCGGACAGCCTGACGGTGGATGCCGTGCCCGCGTCGAGCCGGCCGGTCGCGATCGAGGCCGCCGGATCGTTGAACGTCACCAGCGCGGTGCTCACCGGCGGCGACCTCACGCTCGCCGCCACCACCGCCCTGAACATGTCCGGGCCGATCTCGAGCGCCGCCGGCAACGTGACCCTCCGCTCCAATGCCATCACCTCCACGGTGCCGGTCACGGCCGGCGGCACGCGGAACGTGTCGATCCAGTCGGTGAACGCCAACGGCGACGTGGTGCTCGACGGGCTGGTGCGGGCGGGTGGCGCCGCGAAGGCGCCGGTGCGGGCGGCGACGACGGCCACCGTGGACCTCGCCGTCGGTGGCCTGCTCGTCGTCGATGGGGTGGCGGTCGCCGCCGGCGACCGCGTGCTCGTCAAGAACCAGGCCAGCCCCTCCGAAAACGGCATCTACGTCGCGTCCGCCGGGCCGTGGTCGCGGGCCGCCGACGCGTCGATCTCTCAGCTCTTCGTCCCCGGCTTCACGACCGCGGTCCGTGAGGGCGGCCAGCAGGGAGCGTGGACGTTCGCCAATCCGGCGACCCCGACCCTGGGCCAGACCGGCATCGCCTTCGTGCCCGCGTCGGCCGTGCAGACCTACGTGCCGGCCCGCGTGGCCACGACCGCCAACGTCAACCTCGCCGCCGGCGGCCTGCTCACCGTTGATGGCGTGGCGCTCGCGGCGGGCGACCGCGTGCTGGTGCGGAGCCAGTCCAACCCGCGACAGAACGGCCTCTACGTGGCCGACGCGGGGGCGTGGGTGCGGGCGTCCGACGCCGACACCGTGCCCGAGCTCGTGGCCGGGTCCTACGTGTTCGTGACCGAGGGCGCGACGACCGGCCAGAAGGGCTACGTGCTCGCCGATGACGCCGTGCAGGTCGGCAACACGCCACTGAACTTCAACCTGTTCACCGTGCAGGCGACCCGCACCACCACCTACTCGCCCGCCCGCATCCAGTCGAGCGTGGTCGCCGCCACGACGTTGAACGTCGATCTGGCGGCCCCCCCCGCGGAGATCGACGGCGTCGCGCTCGCGGCGGGTGACCTCGTCCTCGTCAAGAACCAGTTCGACCCGGCGGCCAACGGCATCTACGTGTTCACCGGTGCCAGCCTGCAACGCTGGAGTGGTGCCGATTCCTCCGACGAGCTGCCGCGGGGCACGGTCGTGTATGTCGAGCAGGGGGCGACCAACGGCGACTCGAGCTGGACGTTCGACGACACGATCGATTTCCTGGGCCGCACCACGGCGGGCAGCCTGCAGGTCACCGGCCTGCCGTCCACGCAGGCGCTTGCCAGCGGCATGCTCGTGACGGGGCCCGGCATCCCCGCCGACACCAAGATCGACTTCATCCTCAGCGCCACCTCGGTGCGGCTCACCAAGGCGGCTCTCGTCACTTCGTCCACCGCGGTGCTCGGCTTCATGCAGACCGCGGCCGTCGCGGTGGGATCCACGCCGCTCCTGTTCGTGCCCACGGGGGGCACCGCCGCGATCACCGCGGGCCAGTCGATCACCAGCAGTTCGAGCGCGGCGAGTTCCCGCGTCATCGCCAGCTCCGCGGTGCTCACCGCGGGTCGGCCCACGAGCGGCACGGCCGATCCGGCCAGCGTGATCGACGTCAACTCGGCGATCGGGCGGCTCGTCGCCAGTGCCCCCGGGTCGATCGACGTGAGCGACTCCGGCGCGATCGACCTGTTCGACGTGCGAACGGCCACCGCCGGCGATGTGAGCGTCAACGCCCAGGGCACGATCACGGCCCGGTCGCTGATCGCCACCGGCACGACGGGCAGCCCGGCCGACGTCACGCTCACGTCGCTGTTGGGCGACGTCGTGGCGGCCTCCGTCTCGTCCTCCGTCGGCTCCATCAATCTCACCTCGCTGAACGAGCGGGTGGTGGTTCGGCCCCTGGGTCTCAACCCCGGGGCCGTCGTGGCCCAGAACGGCGACGTGACCGCGATCGCCAACGGCGGTGGCATCCTGGTGGCAGGCCAGGTGCAGGCCTTGGGCGCGGATGGCGACGTGACGTTCCAGAGCAATCAGGCGAGCCTGACCACCATCGCGCCCGCCTCCATCACGGCCAGCGACCGCCTCACCGTGACCACGCCGAGCGCCGTGCCCTCGCTGGGCGCGGGCACCACGGTGTCGGCCAGGGCCCTCACGCTCACCTCGCAGTTCGGGGCGTCGCAGTCGCCGCCCGCCGGGTTCGGGGCGTTCTCCACCGTCAACTTCAACCGCACCGACTCCGGCAGCATCGCCTACTCGTCGCCCCTCCCGCTGACCGTCGAGGCCGCCACGACCGTGTTCGGCGACATCGTGCTCACGGCACCCAGCCTCAGCGTGGCAGGCGGGATCACGGCCGGGACCCCCACCCCGGGCGACGGGGCGGTGAGGCTGGTCGCGACCACGGGCAACATCGATATCGCGGCGCCCGTCACCGCCGGCGGCGATCGCGTGACGCTCGACGCGGCGGCCGGGGTCATCACCGCGACGGGAGCCGGCCAGATCGACTCGCAGACGCTCGTCTGGTCGGCCACCACGTCGCCCTTGCCGGGTCTGACGGGCACGTTCGTCCGCGTCGGGTCGAACCTCACCGCGCCGGGCAGCCTGACGCTCGGCTCCGCCGACTCTCCGATCGTGATCGTGGGGGCCTCCACCGTGAGCGGCCCCATCACGATCACCGGCTCGAACGTCCGGATCGTCGAAGTCGTCAGGGCGAACGGCGGCGACCCGGTGAGCGTCACGGCGACCGCGGGCAACATCGAGTTCGTCGCCAACACGCTCGGCGGGATCGTCTCCCTGCCGACCGCGACGACCAACGGCGGCGTCACGCTCACGGCCCCGCTCGGGCAGGTGATCGGTGCCAACAAGGCCACGCGCACCACCGTCCGCGGCGGCCCGCTGGCCATCGCCGCCCAGGCCGCCGACATCAAGATCAACGTCCCCATCCTGACCACGGCGACCTCGGTCGGGGGCCTGACCGCGTCGGCCGTCGGGGCACTCACGCTCGCCGACATCGCCGCCCCCGGGCAGAACGTCTCGCTCGACGCCGTCAGCGGCGTGAGCCAGCCGGCTGGTGGCATCGTCGCTGCGGGCCTGAGCGTGGCCAACGGCACCGGGGGCGTGAACCTCGGCTCCGCCACCAACGCCTTCTCGGTCGTGTCGTTGCGAAACGGCTCCGGGAACGTGGTCCTGACCAACTCGAACTCGTACACGGTCGCCGGCAACGGCGTGTCCACCGGCACGGCCGCGCCGGGCGACGGCGACATCGCGCTCACGGCCACCAGCGGCACCATCGTGCTGGCGGCCGACGTGACGGCGGGCGGCGATCGCGTGACGCTGAACGCGGCGGCCGGCTCGGTCGTGCAGTCGGCCGGCGGCATCAACTCGCAGACGCTGGTCTGGTACGCCACCACGCCGCCGACGCTGGCGGGCAGCTACACCGACATCGGGTCGAACCTCACGGCCGCGGGCGACCTTGTCCTCGCGGTCGGTCCCACGCAGCGGGTGCTCGCCACCTCCACCACGAGCGGCAGCATCGTCATCACCGGGCCTGCCGTGACGATCAGCGAGCCGGTCACGGCGGGCGGGGCAGGCTCCGGCGTGACCGTCCAGGCCACGGCCGGCAGCATCACGTTCCAGCCCGCCGGCAGCGCGACCCCCTCGATCGCGGCGCCGAGCGGCGGCGTGAGCCTGCTGGCCACCGGGCAGATCGACGCCCAGTATGGCCGGGTGTCGGGGCAGACGATCGCGAGCACCTCGGGCGGCACGGTGTTCGTCGGCACGATGCAGTCCACCGGCACCACCACGATCGTCACGACGGCCGGCGGCGGCGTGTCGGTCAGTCCGCAGCCGGGTGGGCTGCTCCAGGCCGGCAGCACGCTCGACCTCACCCAGGTGCAGGGCCAGATCCGGATCCGCAACGGCGGGCGGATCGTCGGCAACCCGCTCCTGCTCGGAGGCAAGACGGTGCAGTTTGGCGGCAGCATCACGACCCCGACCGAACTTGCAGCCGTGGTCAATGCGGTGAACGCGCTGCCCAGCGTTCCGGGATCGACCTACGAGATCCTCGTGGGCGCCACGATGACGCTCACCCAGACGCTCACGATCGATCGCCCCGTGACCTTCCGCGGCACCTCGAGCAGCATCGTGCTCTCCGGCAGTCCGAGTGTGACCAACGGCCTCGTGCTCACATCGGGGGCCAGTGGCAGCACGGTCCGTGACATCGCCTTCAGCAACTTCACCGGCACCGCGGTCCGGGCGCAGTCGCTGTCGGGCCTGACGGTCTCGGGCATCAACGTGCTCAACTCCGGCACCGGCATCAACCTGACGAGCGTCAGCAACTCGCTGATCGGCGGCACCGGGGCGGGCCAGGGCAACACCTTCACCAACAACAGCCGGGAAGGCATCTTCGCGACGGGGGTCTGCCTCAACACCCAGCTCGTGAAAAACAGCTTTCCCGGCACGACCACCCGCTACAACCTTTCTTCCTCCCGCGGCATCACCGTGGTGGACTGAACCGCCGGGGTCCGTGGGGGCAGCGCCCGGAGTTTGCGGTCGCCAGACCCGCTGGTACCATGACGTTCCCTGATCGAGTGACCCGCCTGCGAGGGGTGTGTCGGCCGCCCGTCAGGAGTCTTTCCGGGGGTTCTCGATGCGTCGCGCACACTCGTCCCGTTCCCAGCGACCGAACGCGGCCCGTCGTTCCGGAGCGTCGTTGCGACTGGAGTCGCTCGAGGGGCGTCGGCTGCTCGCGGCCGACCTGACCGCGCTCGAGTCGCTGATGCCGG
>JBIIMU010000489.1:0-2557 GCA_044337845.1 Pirellulales bacterium
TAGTCGGTGCGGATCTGGGCGTTGCGGGAGAACAGCCGCATCAGCTGCACGCTGCTCTCCACCCGCGTCATGCCGTAGCCGACCGCCGCCATGAGGAACAGGCAGGCCGCCGTGGCCAGCGCGTGGTGCCGCGTGATCCACTCGCCGACGCCCCACCAGCGGCTCTCCTCGATCGGCTTCCAGCCGACCGCCTCCTCCTCGCCGGCCAGCTTGCCGACCCGGAGCTTCGGGGGAAACAGTTCGAGCGCCGCCGGCATGAAGGTGACGAGGATCACGAAGCTGACCACCACGCCGGCCGCCGAGAAGATGCCGAACATCCGGATCGGAACCAGTTCGCTCACCGCCAGCGTCGCCAGCCCGATGGCCGTGGTGCCCGTGGCGAGCGAGAGCGGCAGCAGGGCATGGTGCACGGCGCGGCCGGCAGACCCCTCCTGCACGCCGGTCTCGGCGAGCTGATCGCGGTAGTAGTTGGCGAGATGGATCGCGCCCGAGGTCGTGGCCACGTAGACGAGCGACGGCATCGTCAGCAGGATCGCGTCGACCGGGTAGCCCGAGTACCAGACCACCGCGAGGCTGGCGAACATGCTGTACACGCCGGAGGCGATCACCATCGCCACGAGGGCGGTGTTCTTGAGGCTGAACCAGCTGACGAAGAAGCCGACCACCAGCGACAGGCCGAAGAGGATGGTGACGCTCGTCTGGCCGGCCTTGTCGATCGAGACGTTGTCGACCGGGGGTCCGCCCATGTGGATGGCGGCCTCGGGAACGCCGCACTCCGCCGTCGCCACCGCGCGAATCTCGTCGATGGCACCGTGGAGGTTGGCCCGGGCGACGTCGGCGAGGGTCAGGACGAGGCAGGTCTTGCGGGCGTCGAGGTCGTCGGCGGCGGAGCCGGCCTCGACCCCGGCGGGGGGAGGCCCGATCAGGGCCCCGGTCAGCCGGGCGATCGCCTCCTCGCGGTCGAGGCTCAGCGGTTCCCGGCACATCCGCTCCACGGCCCGGGGGCCGGTCTGGGCCGCCTTGAAATAGAGCGGCCGCTCGATCCGGGAGGCCTCCTCGGGGGGCGGGAGGAGCTTCCGGGCCAGCATCTCCAGCCGGGCGTCGGCCATCGTGCAGCCTTCCCAGCTCACGAGGATGAACTCCTCGCCCTGGAAATTCTGGCGGAAAAAGCGGTAGGTCTGGGTCTCCGGGTACTCCGCCGGCAGCCAGCCCTTCACGTCGTTGCGGTTGTTGGCCTTGGCCTTGATCGCCCCTACCACGACCATCGGCAGCAGGAACACCAGGATCGCCATGATCCCGACGCTGTGCCGTTGGTAGAAGTTGGTGCGGTGGTGGGACATCGGGGCCGTCCAGGGCACACGGTGGCGGGCGTTCGTCGCCCGCGAGCCGATCAACCCTACAGGGGTCCGGCGGGCCAGTCCATATCGCTCCGGACCTCCGGACGGCGATTTTTCAGGCCGTCGCTGGACGTAACTGGTTTCCGGAGAAGAGTTTCCGCTCGCCGCACAGATTCCGTAGGCGGAACAGGCCGTCCTTCCACGGGCTCCCGATCAGCCCCGGGGCGGGGTTTCCGCGGCCTTCCAGCCGCAGGTGCGGTGCGACCCGTCGCAAAACGGCCGGGTGCCGCTCTGGCCGCAGCGGCACAGGGCCACGGCCGATTTGCCCGCCGGAAGCGGAAACTCCCGCCCTTCGTGGTCGATCACCCGGAGCCGGATGTCGGCGGGGAGTTCGACCACCAGAGGCCCGTCGAGCCGGCAGCGGATGGTCGCGTGCCCCGGCACCACCCGCGGGGCAGGCTCCTGACCGGAGGGTGTCATTCGGGCAACGCCTCCGCCGGCTGGGCGGCCGGCTGCCTGGTCACCACGGCCCGGGAGTTGAGCAGGGCCGCGGCGATCAGCCCCGCGGCGAGGGCGACGGCCAAGGCCAGCCACGGCCACCGCCGGCGGGGCGGCTGGGCGTCGAGCAGATCCTCCCGGGCCTCCGCCCGCTCCTCGGCGATTCGCTCGGCCTCGATTTTCCGCCACTCATGCTCCACGGCCGCCTCGTCGGGATCGGCCGCCTGCCCCCCGACGCCGCCTGCCGGCAGGGCCGGGGCCGAGCCCGCCGGGGCCGGGGCGGGCGGCCGGCGGCTGATCCACCACCAGAGGGCCACGGCGAGGGCGAGCAGCACCACCGACACCAGCTGCGAGATCGACAGCGGCGTGCCCAGGGCCGGCGGCTCGTCCACGCGGATGATCTCGAGGAGGATCCGCGATACGGGATGCAGGGTGAGCACCAGGGCAAACACCTCCCCAGGGCGGCGGGCCAGCGGCGTGAAGGCCATCGCCAGGAGGGCGAGGAGCCCGGCGTCGACCGCCGCGTAGAGCTGGGCCGGATGCAGCGGCACGCTGCCGCCGCCGGGGCCCGGAAACTCCGCCGCCGGCGCGGTGCCCGCCGGAAACCGCACCGCCCAGGGCAGGTCGCAGGGACCGCCGTAGCAGCAGCCGTTGAGGTAGCAGCCGAGCCTGCCGATGGCGAGACCGACGAGCAGGCCCGGGGCGATGCAGTCGGCGAGCCT
>JBIIMU010000288.1:0-4170 GCA_044337845.1 Pirellulales bacterium
CGCGAGGGCCGCGGTCGGCAACGCACCGAACACGACCAGTCCTCCGCCGGCGATGTTGACGATCCGGGCGAGCGTCTCGCCGAGGCCGATGCCGGGGCCGAAGAACTGCTGGTGATACTCGAGCACATAGAACAGCCGCGCGCCGACGAGCCCCCAGAGAAACACCTCCGTGGCCAGGGCCAGGATCGTGTCGGCATCGATGCCGATCGCGCGGCCGCGAACGACCGACAGCCAGGTTCCGGCCGCGGCGGCGAGCAGCAGCATCACCCCATAGCCGCGAATCGGCACGCCGGCGCCGTCGTCGAGGGCGGGCAGCACCCACACGAGCAGCGCGGCCACGAGCACGAGCGGCAGGCCGAACGCCGCGGCCGAACGCCGCGGTCCCTGCCGCAGCGCGGCCCAGATGAAGCCGGCACCGGCCACCACGAGCCACACGGCCGGCAGCAGGCCCCAGCCGAACAGCGGCAGTGTGCTGCCGCCGAGTTCGACGACGGTCGGCAGGTGGAACAGGGTCGACCGCATCAGCCCGCTCCTGTCAGCCGCCCGCCCGCCGGGACGACAGCGCACGATTGTCGATCAGCCGCACGGGCCCGAGCCGGCCCGCGACGAGCGCCCGCGCCTCGGCGGCGGACCGAACCTCCTCGAGGGTCTCCGCATCCACGACGGCCGCGTAGTCGACCGCGATCCCCCGCGACTCCATCTGCTTCCGCATCAGCTTCTCCACCGCGGCCGGATCGTCGCCGGCATCCCACGCCCGGGCCGCGAGGTCGAGCGCCTCCGACAGCCCCACGGCCCGCGCGCGGTCCGCGGCTCCGAGGTAGGCGTTGCGGGAACTCAGCGCGAGGCCGTCGGATTCGCGAACGGTCGGACAGACGACGATCTCGATCGGCAGGCCGAGGTCGCGGACCATCCGCCGCACGACGAGCGTCTGCTGCCAGTCCTTGGCGCCGAAGTAGGCCGTGGCCGCGGGCACCGCCATGAACAGGCGGCAGACGACGGTGGCCACGCCGCTGAAGTGGCCGGGGCGGAGTTCGCCCTCGAACCGCCGCGCCGGCCCATCCACCGAGATCCGCGTGCACCAGCCTGCGGGATAGATGTCGTCGGCCCGGGGGGCGAACACCCAGCGCACGCGGCGGCCCACGAGCAGGGCGAGGTCGGCCTCGGGCGTCCGCGGGTAGCGGGCGAAGTCCTCGTGGGGGGCGAACTGCGTCGGGTTGACGAAGATCGAGACGGCCACGTCGTCGCACGCGGCGGCCGCCGCATCGACGAGGCTGACGTGACCGGCGTGGAGCGCGCCCATGGTGGGCACGAACCCCACGCGGCGGCCGCGGGCCTCGGCGGCGAGCACTGCCGCGCGGATCTCCCGCGGGTCCGCGATCACCACCGGTTCCGTCGCGTCGGCCATCAGAGCATCGCCTCGACGGCTGCGATGGCCTCGTCGGCGGCCCGCGCGAGATCGGTGGCGTCGACCACGACCACGGCCAGAGGCCGATGGCCTCCGTCTCCCGACAGGAGCGCGGCGGTGATCCGCTCCTGCGCGGCCAGCAGGTCCGCGATCGGCGGCGCCCGCCGGTCACAGAGCACCGCCGCGGGCGCCAGGTCGGCGAACACATCGCTGTGTCCCTGGGCGTGTCGGGCCCGAAACGCGGCCCGCTCCTCGAGCGCGGCCGCATCGACCCGGAGCAGAATCGTCACCGTGGGCACCCGCAGGGCGGCGACGGCGGCGGTGGCGGTGGTGGTGAAGCTGGCGGCATCGGCGGCGGCGAGCAGCCCGGCGGCGGCCGGCGCCAGGCTGCCACACCAGTAGTCGGCCACGGTGACGTGCGGCTCGTCGTCCCACGCCGCGCCCAGGAGTGGGTCCGACCAGGCTGCAAGCGTCCGCCGCCACGCCGCCGGTGTGGCCGCCGGCCCGTCCTCGACCATGGGCCAGCCCACGGAACCGCGAATCAGCCGCGCGACCGTCGCATCGGCGACGGTCGCCGCGACCTCGGCGGCACCGCTGCCGGGAACGCCCACGATCGTCACGAACGGATGGGCCGCGTCGATGTTGGCCAAGAGATCGCCGACCGTGCACCGCGCCGGCGGATAGGCGAAGCCGGCGGCGATCTCGGCGGCGGGCTCGAGCACGAAGCGCCGCGTCGCCATCCGCGGGTGGGGCAGCGTGAGTTCGGGCGCGTCGAGCACGACGTCGTCGTAGAGCAGCAGATCGAGATCGATCGTCCGCGGCCCCCAGCGCTCCTCGCGGTGGCGATCCAGCGTGTTCTCGACGGCGGCGAGCATCTCGAGCACGGCCGCCGGAGGGAGGGTCGTTTCCAGGAGGCACGCGGCGTTGAGGAAGGCATCCTGTCCCGGCGGGCCGCCCACCGCCGCCGTCTCGCGATAGCGGCTCACCGCCTGCACCGCGACTCCCGGCATGAACCGCAGCAACTCGATGGCCCGGTCGAGCTGCTCGCGCCGCCGGCCGAGATTCGAGCCGCACCCGATGAGGCATCGTGCCATGGAATCCTCGCGAACGCCGATCGTCGGAGGATTCTACCCGCGTCGCCCCGACTCCGTGCGATCCCGCACCAGCGGGCCGCGGCTGCGGCCGGGCCCGCGGCCCCGGACCGGACGGCGGACAGTTCCGCACGCCGGCCGGAGAAAAGACGGGGGGGACATCCAGGCCACGACCAAGGTCGCCGACTGTCGATCCCTCAAGTCGTCGCCCCCCAGGTATGGTGTTCGACGGAGTCCGGCACGGCGACGACGCCCTGCGTCGCTCATCCGTGTCGAGCTCACGTGGCAGATTCTGTGGGATCATCCAACCTTGTCAAGCATCCGCGGCCGCGCGTTGCGGCGAGCACGATCATGCACGGGAAAACGACCCCCTTGACGACGAAAAATTTTTTCGTGCCAGCAGTGCATGCATCGTCGATCGGGTGGCGCGACGAGCGACACGACGCGCGTGCCCTGTCCGCGCGCGACGCGGAGGCGGCCGCGGGCCGATCATGATGGAGGATCGCGACGCGCCGCAGAGCCGCCCCCGTGCGTTCGAGTGGCCCGACGGCGAGCCCGCTGCGGACCTGCCGACGCTGCGGGACGGATTCGGCGGGGCCGAAGCCGATGCAGCGGGGGATGCCGGCGGATCACCGGCCGGCGACGAGAGCTACTGGAGCATCTCCCGCACGCCGCTCACGAGCCTGGTGTTCACCATGCCGCTGGTGCTCGCCTACGAGGGCGGCGTGCTGCTGATGGGCCGCGGCTCGCCCCGCAACGGCGCCGACGTCTGGCTCCGGCAGCTGCTCGATGCGGCCGGTTTCGGGGCGTATTTCCTGCTGCCGGCGCTCACCATGATCGGCCTGCTGGCGTGGCACCACGTGGAGCATGACCGCTGGCGGTTTCGGCCGGGAATTCTCGCCGGAATGGCGGTGGAATCGGTGCTCTGGGCGGCGGTGCTCCTGGGCCTCGCCCGGCTCCAGGGACGCTGGTGGCCGCTCGCCGCGGCCCTCGACGACGAGGGGCTGTTTGCCCGGTTCGTGGCGTTCTGCGGCGCCGGCCTCTACGAGGAAGTGCTGTTCCGGCTGCTGCTCCTGCCGGCCCTCGCCTGGCTCTTGTCGCAGCTCGGCTGCTCCACGACGGCCGCCGCAGCCTGGGCCGTGGTGGCGTCGAGCATCCTCTTCAGCCTGGCGCACTACGTGGGCCCGCTCGGCGACGTGTTCACGCTCTACAGCTTCACGTTCCGGTTTCTCGCCGGCCTGTTCTTCGCGGTCCTGTTCGTGGCCAGGGGGTTCGGCATCGCCGCGGGCACGCATGCCGTGTACGACATCCTCGTGGGGCTGATCTGATACCGTCCGATCGGCTGTCGCCGCCGCGCGAATCTGTCAAGCGGAGGGCGTTCGCGCGCGAGCGTCGTGGCGATGTGGTCGCTCCCGCGGCATCATGACCGGCGTTTGGCCGTTGCCGACACTGCCTCCTATAATGCGACCCGAGGCGGGCGGACGAGGGCGAGCGCATCGCGCTGCGAACCTCGTGACGCAACCACCGGAGCGAACCACGTGATCTCTCTGCGGCCCAAGGTCGGCGAGCTGGTGTTCCAGCTCTACGGACGCTCGCTCCATCCGGAGCTGTTCGAGATCCGGGCCACCCGGTCGATCGATCGCGGCGGCTACGCGGCGCTGATCGCGATCACCA
>JBIIMU010000142.1:0-6735 GCA_044337845.1 Pirellulales bacterium
CGTCCCCACCCATGACGTGCGCGTGCCCACCCCGCTCGGTGAGGCGCGGGGCCGGCGAATCGCGGAGCGGATCGCCGTGGTGCCGATCCTCCGCGCCGGCCTCGGCATGGCCGACGGTCTGATCGAGCTCATCCCCGACGCGGAGGTCTGGCACATCGGCCTGTACCGCGACGAGACGACGCTCCGACCGCAGGAGTACTACAACAAGCTGCCCGCCAACTGCGGCGCGAGCCTGGCGATCGTCGTCGATCCGATGCTCGCCACCGGCGGCTCCGCGATCCGCACCTGCGAGATTCTCCACGCGGCCGGCATCCCCCGGCTCATCTTCCTGGCGCTGATCGCGGCTCCGGAGGGGATCCGCAGGCTCTCGGAGGCGATGCCCGACGTGGCGATCCACGTGGCGGCTCTCGACGAGGGGCTCAACGACGTGGGCTTCATCGTGCCCGGGCTCGGCGACGCGGGCGACCGGCAGTTCGGCACGTCGGCCCGCCCCTGAGCGGCATCACCAGGAGCACTGCATGCGGGCCGTCGACCTGATCCGCCGGAAGCGCGACGGCGGCGAACTCTCCGCCGACGAGATCCGGTTTCTCGTCGGGGGCATCGCCACCGGCGAGGTGCCGAACTACCAGTGGTCGGCCCTGACCATGGCGATCCTCTGGCGGGGCATGACGCCGCGCGAGACGGCGGCGCTCGTCGACGCGATGCTCCACTCGGGCACGGTGCTCGACCTCTCCGACATTCCCGGCCCCAAGGTCGACAAGCACTCGACGGGCGGGGTGGGCGACAAGACGAGCCTGATCCTGGCCCCGATCGCGGCCGCCTGCGGCGTGACGGTGCCGATGGTGTCGGGCCGCGGCCTCGGCCATACCGGCGGCACGCTCGACAAGCTCGAGAGCATCCCGGGCTTCCGCATCGACCTCGACCTGGCCGCCTACCGCCGCGTGGCCCGGGAGTGCGGCATGGTGCTGATCGGCCAGACCGCCGAGATCGCGCCGGCCGACCGCGTGCTCTACGCCCTCCGCGACGCGACCGCCACGGTGGAGAGCATCCCTCTGATCACGGCCTCGATCCTCTCCAAGAAGCTCGCCGAGGGGATCGACGCCCTCGTGCTCGACGTCAAGACCGGCGACGGCGCCTTCATGGCGAAGCGCGAGGATGCCCGGGCTCTCGCGGAGAGCATGACCCGGATCGGCCGCGAGCTCGGCAAGCCGGTGCAGGCCCTGATCACGAGCATGGACGCGCCGCTCGGCCGCACCGTCGGCAATGCGCTGGAGGTCTGGGAGAGCGTCGAGTGCCTGAAGGGCCGTGGTCCCGACGACCTGATGGAGGTGTCGCTGGAGCTGGCCGCGGAGATGCTCCTGCTCGGCGGCGTGGCGGCGACGCGCGAGCAAGCCCTCGAGGCGTGCCGGCGGTCGATCGCCGACGGCTCCGCGCTCGAGCGGTTCCGGAAGGTCGTGGCGGCGCAGGGGGGCGACCCGCGGGTCTGCGATGATCCGCTCGGGGTGCTGCCCAAGGCGGCCCGCGTGGAGCCGTTCCGCGCCGCCCGCTCGGGCTTCATCGCGGGGATTCGCGCCTGGCCGGTGGGGCAGGCGTCGATGCTGCTCGGAGCCGGCCGGGCCCGCGTCGATTCCACGATCGACCCCGCCGCCGGCATCGTGTTCACGAAGACGGTGGGCGACGAGGTCCGGGCGGGCGACGTGATCGCGGAGATCCACGTCAACCCCTCCCACGCGGCCGCCCTGCCCGAGGTGCTCGCGATGCTCGGCGACGCCACCACGATCGACGCGGCGGCGCCACCGCACCGCTCGCTGATCCTCGAACGACTCTGACCAGGCAGTCCCCGCCACGAGGCAACGACCATGGACGATCTCGACCGCTTCCGCGGACTCCTCGGCGTGGCCGCCATCCTCGGCGCCGCCTGGCTGTTCTCCGAGAACCGGCGGAAGATCTCGCCACGGATGGTGCTCGGCGGCCTGGCGATGCAGGTGGTGCTCGGCTTCATCCTGCTGCGGTCCACGACCGGGCAGTGGGCGCTCGAGGCGGCGGCCCACTGGGTCGACACCGTCCTCGCCTGCTCCGACGCGGGCGCGCGATTCGTGTTCGGCGACAAGCTCGCCGATCCGGCCGGCCCGACCGGCTTCGTGTTCGCGTTTCGCGTGCTGCCCACGATCGTGTTCGTGGCGGCACTCTTCGCCGTGCTCTACCACCTGGGGATCATGCAGGTGGTCGTGCGGGCCTTCGCCTGGGTGACGGCCAAGATCCTCGGCTCGAGCGGTGCCGAGACGCTCAATGCCGCCGCCTCGATCTTCCTCGGCCAGACGGAAGCGCCGCTCGTGATCCGCCCCTACCTCCCGCGGCTCACGCGATCGGAACTCGCGGTGGTGATGGTCAGCGGCATGGGGCTGGTGTCCGGGGGCATCCTCGGCGCCTACAAGGCGGCCGGGTGTGAACTCCGCGACCTGCTGACCGCGATCCTGATGAGCTTTCCGGCCACGATCTTCCTCACCAAGATGTTCGTGCCGGAGACGGGCGATCCCGAGACGCTCGGCACGCTGAAAGTCTCGAACGAGCGGCTCGACTCCAACGTCCTCGACGCCGCCGCCCGCGGCACCCGCGAGGGGATGATGCTCGCGGCGAACGTCGGGGCGGTGCTGATCTCGTTCATCGCCCTGGTGGCGCTCGTCAACCTCGCCCTCGGCTGGCTCGGCGGTCTCTTCGGCCGGCCGGATCTCTCGCTCCAGTGGCTCCTGTCGCTCGTGTTCGCACCGTTCGCCTGGCTCTTGGGCGTGCCGGCACAGGACTGCCAGACGATCGGCGGCCTGCTCGGCACGCGGACGGTGCTCAACGAGATGATCGCCTACTTCGATCTCGGCAAACTGAAGGACACGCTCACGCCCAAGGCCTTCTCGCTGGCGACGATCGCGATGTGCAGCTTCGCCAACATCTCGAGCATCGGCATCCAGCTGGGCGGCATCGGGGCGCTGATCCCGGAGCGGCGGGGCGACCTGGCGCAGCTGGGCCTCAAGATGCTGGTGATCAGCACCCTGGCCAACGCCCTCTCCGCGGCCATCGCCGGCGTGATCATGCCCTGAGGCCCGCGTGGGTTTCCGCGCGGGCCCGGTGCCGGGCCGCGGCCCGAAACCGCGACCGTCATGGCCCGTTGAAGACGGAGCCATGAACAGTCGCCTCGTCTCGACGCTGATCGGTGCCGTGCTCGCGGTCGCCCCGCCGCTGCTCGGGCAGGCCGCGGAGCCAGAGAGGTCCCGGCCCGATCGTGCCTGGGTGACCCGGGAGATCACGGCGCCGGGGGTGTCGTTCCACACCTTCGCAAGTGCCGCGGCCAAGGCGGCGGTCAGCTACCACCTGTTCACGCCGGCGGCCTACGACCGCGAGCCGGAGCGGCGGTTTCCCGTCGTCTACTGGCTGCACGGCTCGCGGGGCGGCCTGCCCGGGATCCCGCAGGTCGCGGCCCGCTTCGCGAGGGCGATCGAGGCCGGCAAGGCGCCTCCCTGCCTCGTCGTGTTCGTCAACGGCATGCCGGAGGGCATGTACGTCGACTGGAAGGACGGCTCGACGCCGCTGGAGACCGTCATCGTCAAGGACCTCGTGCCCCACATCGACGCCTCTTTTCGCACCATCGCCGCTCGCGACGGCCGGCTGCTCGACGGCTACAGCATGGGGGGCTACGGCGCGGCGCGGCTGGGATTCAAATACCCCGACGTGTTCCGCGCGGTTTCGATCATGGGGGGCGGGCCCCTGCAGGAAAACCTCCTCGACGCCCCCCGGGCCGGCCGCCGCCGGGCCGAGGAGGTGCTCGAGCGGGTCTACGGCGGCGATCCGGAATACTTCCGCATCGTCAGCCCGCGGGCGCTTGCGGAGCGGCGCGCCGACGCGATCACGCGCGGCTCGCTCGTGCGCGTGGTGTGCGGCGATCGCGACGAGACGTTCGCAAACAACCGCGACTTCCACGAGCACCTCGAGCGGCTCGGGGTCCCCCATGCGTGGACCGTGCTCCCCGGCGTCGGCCACGACCCACTCGGCACGCTCGACGCGCTCGGCGACTCGAACTGGGCCTTCTACCGGCAGGCGTTCGGAGAAGCGACAGGCTCCCGGCCGCCCGCGCGAAAACCTGACACCGACATCTCTTTCACGGTGAAAGACCGGAACCGGCGGGCGGTCATCGTCAACGCGCCAACCGATGAGACCACGCGACCCGCGGTCATCGTGCTCCACGGCGGCATGGGGAGCGCCGCCATGATGCGGGCCAACTCCGGGTTCGACGCGGTGGCAAGGGCCGAAGCGTTCATGGTCGTCTACGCAGAGGGGACTGAGTTCGGCGCGGGTCGCCATGCGTGGAACACGGGATTCCTGCCGCGCCGCATCGTGGAGGATGCCGACGACATCGCCTATCTCGACACGCTCATCGACACACTCGTGCGGGATCATGGGGCCGACCCGACCCGGATCCTCATGACGGGTGGCTCCAACGGCGGCATGATGACGTTCGTCTACGCCGTCGCGCGTCCGGAAAGGCTCGCCGCGGCGGCCCCCGTGGTGGCTTCGATGTTCACGTTCGACGCCAAGCCCTCCGTCCCGCTCCCGATCCTGATCATCAATGGCGCGAAGGACGAGGAGGTCCCGATCGAAGGGGGCATGAGCCGCAATCCGCTCGTGCGACGCGTTCAGAAGGCGCCGTACAAGCCGCTCGCGGAGGTCGTGCGGTTCTGGGTCGGGCAGAATGGCTCGGAGCAGGAGCCTACGGTCACGACCCAAGGGACGGTGACCACGACCCTGCACGCGGCGACACCGGCGGGTTCGGTGACGGAGTTCGTCGTCGACTCAGCCGGTGGGCATGGCTGGCCGGGCTCCACAGCGCGTCGCGAGGGCTCCACACCCATCGGGTCATTCTCTGGCGCCGAGCGGGTCTGGGATTTCTTCCGCGACAAGGTCCGGCAGACACGGTAAGCGTCGGCGCTGGCGTCGCTCTTCACTCCTCCCGGCAGCGTGTGAGGCGCCCCGCCCGCGGAGTTGCCCGGTACGGCGGGGGGTGCGACGATGCTTCTTCGGGCTGCCGTTGCTGCCACGGACGAGCCGACCCCGACGAGGAGACCACCGATGAGCCTGCGACCGACCGCCTGCACGTTGATCATGCTCGGCGTGGCCGGGCTCGCCCTGCCCTGCCACGCCGCCGATCCCGCCGCCGAATGCCCCGTGATCGGGCACGCCGCCGGCAAGACGCGAACCACCTCGGCCGGCGGCATGACCAACGGCGACTGGTGGCCGGACCAGGTCAACCTCGACATCCTCCACCAGAACCCGCCGGCCGGGAACCCGCTGGGCGGCGACTTCGACTACGCCGCAGAGTTCGCGACGCTCGACCTCGCGGCGGTGAAACACGACCTCCGCACGCTGATGACGACCTCGCAGGACTGGTGGCCCGCCGACTACGGCCACTACGGCCCGTTCTTCATCCGCATGGCCTGGCACTCGGCCGGCACCTACCGCGTGGCCGACGGCCGCGGCGGCGCCGGCTACGGCACGCAGCGGTTCGCGCCGCTCAACAGCTGGCCCGACAACGCCAACCTCGACAAGGCCCGCCGGCTCCTCTGGCCGATCAAGCAGAAGTATGGCCGGCGGATCTCGTGGGCCGACCTGATGATCCTCGCGGGCAACGTGGCGCTTGAGTCGATGGGCTTCGACACCTTCGGCTTCGGCGGCGGCCGGGCCGACGTCTGGGAGCCGCAGAACGACGTTGATTGGGGGCCCGAGACGGAGTGGCTCGGTGACCAGCGATACGAGGGCGATCGCCGGCTCGACAACCCGCTGGCCGCCGTGCAGATGGGACTGATCTACGTGAATCCGGAGGGACCGAACGGCAAACCCGACCCGCTCGCCGCGGCCCGCGACATCCGCGAGACCTTCGCGCGGATGGCGATGAACGACGAGGAGACGGTGGCCCTGATCGCCGGCGGCCACACGTTCGGCAAGTCGCACGGGGCAGGCCCCGCCGACAACGTCGGCCCGGCACCGGAGGCCGCGCCGATCGAGGAGCAGGGCCTCGGCTGGAAGAATCGCTTCGGCACGGGGAAGGGCGCCGACACGATCACGAGCGGCCTCGAAGGCGCCTGGAGTTCCACCCCCACGAGCTGGTCGAACGGCTACTTCGACAATCTGTTCGGCTACGAGTGGCAGCTGACGAAGAGCCCCGCCGGCGCCTGGCAGTGGACGCCCAAGGAGGCATCGGCCAAAGGCACGGTGCCCGACGCCCACGACGACTCGAAGTCGCACGCGCCGATGATGTTCACCACCGATCTCGCGCTGCGGATGGATCCCGCTTATGGCCCGATCTCCAAACGGTTCCACGAGCACCCGGAGCAGTTCCAGCAGGCGTTCGCCAAGGCCTGGTACAAGCTCACGCACCGCGACATGGGGCCGGTGTCGCGGCTCGTGGGCCCCGAGGTGCCGGCGGCCCAGCTCTGGCAGGATCCCGTTCCGGCGGTCGACCATCCGCTCATTGACGCGGGCGACGTCACCGCCCTCAAAGCAAAACTTCTCGCCTCCGGCCTGTCGGTGGCCGACCTCGTGAAGACGGCCTGGGCCTCGGCCTCCACGTTTCGGGGCAGCGACAAGCGGGGCGGCGCCAACGGCGGTCGGATCCGCCTCGCGCCCCAGAAGGACTGGGCGGTCAACGAGCCGGCGAAGCTGGCGCGGGTGCTCGACGCGCTCGAGCGGGTG
>JBIIMU010000143.1:0-6696 GCA_044337845.1 Pirellulales bacterium
AGCGTGCCCGCTCCCGACAGGGTGGCCGCGGCGCTCGGCTCGCCGAAGTCCAGCACGTCGATCAGCCGCGGTGCCCCGTCGCTCGGGCACACGTAAAGCGGCTCCAGGGCGGCCGCGGTCCGCGCCGCATCGTTCCTGGCGT
Organism: Pirellulales bacterium; assembly: GCA_044337845.1. Taxonomy (GTDB): domain Bacteria; phylum Planctomycetota; class Planctomycetia; order Pirellulales; family UBA1268; genus QWPN01. Next base: position 143 of record JBIIMU010000143.1, read on the forward strand.
CCATGATCGGCGCCTCGAGCACGAGCCGATCGTGGAGCGTGGTGCGCTCGACGAATGGCAGGATCGCCACGAAGAAGCTCCAGCCCGGCTCGAAGAAGCTCGGCGTGGTGGTCGTCAGCGTCCGCCAGTTGACGTTGCCCGGAGTGCTTCCGGACGTGAACGCCGCCGGCAGAGACTGTCTCGCACCGTGGAAGCCGTGGAGCCCCAGGCCGATCTGCCGGAGGTTGTTGCCGCACTGCGTGCGGCGGGCCGCCTCGCGGGCGCTCTGGACGGCCGGCAGCAGCAGGCCGATCAGCGTGGCGATGATGGCGATCACGACGAGCAGCTCGACGAGCGTGAAGCCGCGTCGCATGATCGGGTCTCCCAGGGAGGCGTGGCTTCCGGCCCACCACACCGCGCATGCTAGGAGAAGGCATCGGGCCCGGGAAGCCGGCGGGCATCGGGGTGATGCGGGGAAACTTTCACCGGCTGCGGTCAGAGCAGCGACTTCGCCGCGGCGATCGCGAGCACCGCCGCCATCCGGTGGGAGACGGTGCCAGCCGCAAAATCCGGCATCGTTGACGTCGATGGAAAACCGCTTCTATGCTCGCCAGAGAACTAACTGGTCTGACCGGGTGCGTCATGCGCGCGAGTGACTCCGCTTTGCAGCAATCGATCTTTCGTGAGAAGGCCGCCAAGGCCCGGCGAATGGATCCCGGCCTGAAGCTCACCGCGGGGGCCCGGCTCTTCGACGTGGCGAGGAACCGCATTATCGCGGGCATCCGGTCGGCTCATCCCGAGTGGTCCGACGCCGAGATCAACGCGGAGTTTTGCCGTCAGTTGCAGGTCCTGCGGGAGCACGAGGATCGCGGCGTGTTCACGCCTGTCGCCGACCGATGACGAGCGAGCAGGCAGTCGCCCGGCTGATCGAAGCCCTCGAGCAGGAGGAGGTCGGCTACATGCTCGTGGGCGCTTATTCCAGCAATCTCTACGGCGTGCCCCGTGCCACCGACGATGCCGACGTCGTGATCGAGTTCGAGTCGTTCAACATCGTCGAGTTCTGCCAGCGGCTCGGCGCCGACTTCGCCCTCGATCGGCAGATGATGATGGAGGGCTTCACGGGCAGTGTGCGGAACATCGTCCACTTTCGCCCGACGGGTTTCGACATCGAGGTGTTTCGGCTCGGCGACGACCCGCACCACCGGGAGCGATTCGCACGCCGGCGCCGGCAGCACGTCCCCGACTGTCGCTGCGAAGCGTGGGTGGCTACTGCAGAAGACGTCGTCATCCAGAAACTCCGCTGGGCCCGTCGCAAGGATCTCGACGACGTGGTGAACCTCTTGGCCGTGTCAGGGTCGACGCTCGACTGGGCCTACATTCGCGGCTGGACGGACAGCCACGGCACATCCGGCCTCCTCGATCAACTTCGCGGCGAGGCCGGCGTCGAGTAAGCCGAGTCGCACTCGATTCCCCCGCGGCATCGGGGTGATGCGGGGAAACTTTCACCGGCTGCGGTCAGAGCAGCGACTTCGCCGCGGCGATCGCGAGCACCGCCGCCATCAGCACCTTGAGGGCGGTGACGGGCAGCCGAAACGCGCCGAGCGACGCTCCCACCAGGCCCCCCGCCGCGGCTGCGGCCACCAGCGGCACGCCCGGCAGCGGCACGCCGCGGCCGGCCGCGAGGCCTCCGGCGAGCCCCGCGAGCGAGTTGACGAGGATGAAGGCCGCCGACGTCGCCGCCACCGTGCGGACCGGGGCGGCCCGCAGCGCGAGCAAGAGCGGCGTCAGAAACACGCCGCCTCCCACGCCCGTGAGTCCGGAGAGGAGCCCCACGCCGCCACCGATCAGCCCCAGCACGCCGGCCCGCTCTGGATCGGCCGCCGGCAGACGCGACGGCCCCAGCGCCGCCGAACCGCGCCGCTCGCGGATCGCCTCGGCGGCGAGCCGCAGCGCGGCGAAGCCGAGCACCACGCCGAGCAGCGCCTCGAAGGCGGCCCGCGGCAGCGACAGCCAGCCCCCGAGGGCCGCCGCGGGCACGCTCGCCGCGACGAGCGGCAGGAAGAGCCGGCGGTCGAAGTGGCCGGCCCGCGCGAACTGCACGCTGCCGATCGTGGCCACGATCACGTTGAGCACCAGCGCCACCGGCCGGATCACGTCGGGGGCCAGCCCCCAGAGCGTCATCACCGCGATGTAGCCCGTCGCCCCGGCGTGGCCCACCGCGGCGTAGATCGCGGCCACCAGGAACACCGCCGCGGCGAGCAGCCCGGCAGTCATGCGATCGTGGCGGCGTGCTTCTTCAGCAGGTCGAGCGGCACGATCGCGAGCGTCTTCTCGTGGGTGGCCTCGAGCACCACCGGCGGCGCGTGGCCGGCTTCCGCGGCCTCCAGCCACCGCGCCGCGCACAGGCACCAGCGGTCGCCGACGACCAGCCCCGGAAAGTCCCACTGCGGCTGCGGGGTCACCAGGTCGTTGCCGGCCTGCACGGTGAACGCCAGAAACTCCTTCGTCATCACCGCGCACACCGTGTGAATGCCCGCGTCGTCCGCGCAGGTCCGGCAGGTGCCGTCGCGGAAGAAGCCCGTGAGCGGCGCGCGGGAGCAGGCGATGAGCGGGCCGCCGAGCACGTTTCGCTCGGCGTGGGGCTGCGGAGCGTCGGGCGGACGATCGAACGCGATCATGGAAGCGGCCTCGGTGCAGCGCACGGGTGACGACGGATCATCGGTATGATGGCACTGGCCGGGATCGCCGGCAACGGCCTGTGCCGCCGCCGGCCGCCCCAGTCTTTCGGAACCCCGTGATGCTCAGCCTCCAGTCGGCCACGTCGCCCCGCTGGCTCGCCCAGGTCGATGCCGGGCTCGACGACGTGATCATCGACCACGCCCACTGCGAGAAGAAGGCGGCCGGGGTGGCGATGAACCTGCTCTTCTCCTACGTGGACCGGGTCGAGCTCGCCCGGGCGATGACGGAGATCGTGAGCGAGGAGCTGGAGCACTTCCGGCTCGTGCTCGACGTGCTCGAGCGGCGCGGGATCCCGTTTCGCAAGCTGACGCCGAGCTCGTACGGTCCGCGGCTGCACGAGCTGATCCGCAAGGACGAGCCGGCCCGGGGCGTCGACCGGCTGCTCGTGGCGGGGCTGATCGAGGCCCGCAGCTGCGAGCGGTTCGCGGTGCTCGCCGACCACGTGGCCGACGAGGAGCTGGCGACGTTCTACCGGAGTTTGTTCGAGTCGGAGGCGCGGCACCATGCCACCTACGTCCGCCTGGCCTGCGACTTCCAACCGGAGGCGAGCGTGAAGCAGCGGCTCCATGAACTCGCCGCCGCGGAGGCCGAGATTCTCGACCGGGGCGACCCCTTCGCCCGGATGCACAGCTGAGGATGCCGCGATGAGCCCCCCAGAGAATCCGTCGGGCACCGCGCAGGCGGCGTGGCCGATGAACGAGACGATCGCGGTGATCGCGGTCGCGGCGCTCGCCGCGTGGGGCGTGCTCACGTGGTCGGGCATCGGCGGGCGGCCGGTGTCGCTCGGCGGCGTCGATCCGGCGAACTGGTTTCCCGGCCGCGGCCTCACGCTCGCCCAGCTCCCGCTCGTGGCGGCCCTCGTGCTCGGCGGCGCGCCGCTCGTCTGGGACCTGCTCACCAAGCTCTTCGCGGGCACCTTCGGCTCCGACCTGCTCGCCGGCATCTCGATCGTCACCAGCGTGCTGCTCGGGGAGTACGTCGCGGGCGTGCTCGTCGTGCTGATGCTCTCGGGGGGCGCGGCGCTCGAGAGCCGGGCGGTGAGCCGGGCCGGCGACGTGCTCGCGGCCCTCGCCCGGCGGATGCCGACGCTCGCCCACCGCAAGTCACCCGCGGGCATCACCGACGTGCCGCTGGCCGGCGTCGCGGTCGGCGACGTGCTGGTCGTCCTGCCCCACGAGATCTGCCCGGTGGACGGCACCGTCGTGAGCGGCCGCGGATCGATGGACGAGGCCTATCTCACCGGGGAGCCCTACCGAATGGCGAAGGCGCCGGGATCGGCCGTGCTCTCCGGCGCCATCAACGGCGAGGCGGCGCTCGAGATCCGCACCGAGAAGGTCGTCGGCGACAGCCGCTACGCGAAGATCATGGAGGTGCTGCGGACGAGCGAGGAACGACGGCCCAGGCTGCGGCGGCTCGCCGACGCGCTCGGTGCCTTCTACACGCCGCTGGCCGTGGCCATCGCCGCGGCGGCCTGGTACCTCAGCGGCTCGGCCACCCGGTTCCTCGCGGTGCTCGTCGTGGCCACCCCCTGCCCGCTCCTGATCGCGATTCCGGTGGCCATCATCGGCGCGGTGTCGCTGGCGGCGAAGCGGGGCATCGTGATCCGCGACCCGGCGATCCTCGAGCGGCTCGACACCTGCCGGACGGCGATCTTCGACAAGACCGGCACGCTCACTTACGGCACGCCCCGGCTCACCGACGTGCTCCCCTTGGGCTCGATCGCCGACGGCGACGCCCTCACGCTCGCGGCCAGCCTCGAGGCCTACTCGAAGCATCCGCTGGCGGCCGCGATCACCGAGGCCGCGGCGGAGCGGGGCCTGCGGCTCCTGCCGGTCGAGCAGCTCGCCGAGAAGCCCGGGCGGGGCCTGACCGGACGCGTGGAGCGGGCGGGGGGCGGGACTCCGCACGAGGTGGCGATCACCAGCCGCCAGAAGCTCGCCGCCGCCGACCCCGCGGCGGCCGCGGCGCTGCCGGCGGCCGCGGGGGGCCTGGAGTGCGTCGTGGTCGTCGACGGCGCCGCCGCGGCGCTCTTGCGGTTTCGCGACGCCCCGCGGGCCGACGGCAAATCGTTCGTCAGCCACCTCGGCCCGGCGCACCGTCTCGACCGGGTGATGCTCGTGTCGGGCGACCGCGAGAGCGAGGTGCGGTGGCTGGCCGACACCGTGGGGATCACGGAGGTGCACGCGGGGATCCAGCCCGAGGGCAAGCTCGCCATCGTGGAGGAGGCGGCGCGGCAGGCGCCGGTGGTGTTCGTGGGCGACGGCATCAACGACGCACCCGCGCTGGCGGCCGCGACGGTGGGCGTGGCGATGGGGGCGGCGAGCGACGTGACGAGCGAGGCGGCCGGCGCCGTGATCATGGACTCGTCGCTCGAGCGGGTCGACGAGCTGTTTCACATCGCCGCCCGGATGCGGTCGATCGCGCTGCAAAGCGCGGTCGGCGGCATGGTGGCGAGCCTCGGCGGGATGGCGCTGGCGGCGGCGGGCGTGCTGCCGCCGGCGGCCGGCGCGCTGTTCCAGGAGGCGATCGACGTGGCGGCCGTGCTGAATGCGCTGCGGGTATCGTGGAACCCGGGAACGCTGTCCGACTACGGGGGATCGTGATGACAGCAGCGCGAGCATGGCTGACCACGGCGATCGTGTGCGCCGCAGCCATCGCACTGCCCGCGGCCGCGGCCGAGCGCCCGAACATCCTCTGGATCTCGGCCGAGGACCTCTCCGCGGGCACGCTCGGCTGCTACGGCGGCCAGGCCCGCACGCCCCGGCTCGACGCGCTGGCCCGCTCCGGCCTGCGGTTCGACGCCGCCTTCGCGGCCGCGCCCGTGTGTGCCCCGTCGCGGAGCGCCATCATCACCGGCGTGATGCCCACCACGCTCGGCAGCCTGCCGATGCGGTGCAAGGCCACGCCGCCGCCGCACGTGACGGGCTTTCCGCGGCTGCTCCGCGAGGCCGGCTGGTGGTGCACCAACAACGCCAAGACCGACTACAACCTCGCGGCTTCGTTCGACGCGGGCTGGAACCAGTCGCACGGCAAGGCCCACTGGCGGAACCGCCCGCGGCCCGAGCAGCCGTTCTTCGCCGTCTTCAATCTCAACGTCACCCACGAGAGCGGCCTGTTTGGCGACAAGCCCGAGGCCGTCCGCCGGAGCCTGCCGGCCGAGTCCCGCAGCGATCCGGCCGACGTCCGCGTGCCGCCCTGGTATCCCGACACGCCCGCGATCCGCAGGGCGCTCGCGCAGCGGCTCGATCTCGCCGCGGCCCTCGACGCCGACGTGGGCCGGATCCTCGACGAACTCGAGGCCGACGGCCTCGCCGCCGACACGATCGTGTTCTTCTGGGGCGATCACGGCGAGGGTATCCCGCACGGGAAGCGGTCGCTCACCGAGCACGGCCTGCGGGTGCCGCTCCTGGTGCACGTGCCGGAGCGGTGGCGGAGCCTCGCGATGCAGCCGGGTGGCGCCGAGCCCGGCGGCGTGACCACGCAGCTCACGAGCCTGCTCGACCTCGGGCCCACGGTACTGGCGATCGCCGGCCTCGACCGCCCGGCGTGGATGGAGGGCCGGCCATTCCTCGGCCGCGGCGCGACGGCCCGCGACGTGGTGATCGCGGCCCGCGACCGGATGGACGCGCCCCCGGGCTTCGGCCGCTCGGCCCGCGACGACCGGTTCCGCTACGTCCGCTCCTTCTATCCGTGGCTCGACGGCGACGACCTGCCCGACTACGCCGAAGGCGTGGCGATCACCGGCGAGCTGCGGGCCGCCCGCGCGGCCGGCACGCTGCCCCCCGGCGCGGCATGGTTCTCCCGCACGACCCGGCCCGCCGAGGAGCTCTTCGACG
>JBIIMU010000144.1:0-6616 GCA_044337845.1 Pirellulales bacterium
TGCCCAGCGCGTTGAGCACGCGCACGAGGCCGCGCGACCGGCTCCCGGCGATCTGCGCGACGAGGCCGGTCGCCGACTTCTTGCCCATCCGCTCGAGCGGCTCGAGCTGCTCCGGCGTGAGCGCGTAGAGGTCGGCGTAGTCGGTCACGAGGCCGGTCGCCACGAGCTGCTCCACGAGCTTGTCGCCCAGCCCCTCGATGTCCATCGCGCCCCGCGAGGCGAAGAACCGCAGCCGCTCGCGGCACCGGGCCGGGCAGCTCACGTTGGGGCAGCGGATGTAGACGCCGTCCTCGTCCTTCACGACCGCGGTGCCGCACTCGGGGCAGGCGGTGGGAAACGTCCAGGCCCGCGGCTGCCCCGTGCGGAGATGCTTCTCCACGCGGACCACGTGCGGGATCACCTTGCCCGCCTTCTCCACCACGAGCACGTCGCCGATCCGGATGTCCTTGCGGGCGATCTCCTCGGCGTTGTGGAGGCTCGCCCGGCGGACGACCGTGCCGGCGAGCTCCACCGGCTCGAGGTCGGCCACCGGCGTGATCGTGCCGCCGCGACCCACCTGCACGCGGATCCCCGCGAGCTTCGTCGTGGCCTCGAACTTCTCGAACTTCCAGGCGATCGCCCACCGCGGGCTCTTGGCCGTCGCCCCGAGGATCCGCTGCTGGTCGAAGCGGTTGACCTTCACCACGAAGCCATCGACCTCGAAGTCGAGCGCGTGGAGCTCCTCGATGAGCTGCGTGCCCCGCTCGACGAGCGCGTCGAGCGACGGGAACACCTGCGTGCCGGGCGCCACCGGCAGGCCGGCGGCCACCGCCCAGGCCACGAGCTCGGTCTGCGACGCGGCGCCGAGGCCCGTGGCGTCGCCCACGCCGTGGCAGAAGAACCGCAGCGGCCGCCTCGCGCATTCCCGCGGATCGAGGAGGCGGATGCTGCCGGCCACCACGTTCCGCGTGTTGGCGAACGGCGGCAGGCCCTGCTCCGCCTGCGCCTCGTTGAGCGTCACGAGATCCGAGTTGGTCATGTAGACCTCCCCCCGCACCTCGATCGACTCGGGGGGCGACTCGAGGCCGAGCACGAGCGGCACCCCGTGGATCGTGCGGACGTTGTGCGTGACGTCGTCGCCGGTCACGCCGTTGCCCCGCGTGGCCCCGAGCACGAGCCGGCCGCGGTCGTAGGTGAGCGACATCGCCACGCCGTCGATCTTGAGCTCGAGCACCCACTCGACCGGCTCGGTGTGGCCCGCTTCGGCGAGCAGCTTCTCCACGCGCTTGCCCCAGGCCGCGAGGTCGTCGATGCCGTAGGTGTTGTCGATCGACATCATCGGCACGCGGTGCCGCACCGGCTGGAGCTCCGGCACCGGCTCGTCGCCCACCCGCTGCGTGGGGCTGTCGGGCGTGACGAGCTCGGGGTGCTTCGCCTCGAGGTCGCGGAGCTCGTCCACGAGCCGGTCGTAGTCGCGGTCGCTGATCTCGGGCGCCGCCTCGACGTAATACCGGCGGTCGTGGTGCCGGATCGTCTCCCGGAGCCGGGCAATCCGCGCGGCGGCCGTCGCGGTCACGACCGGGCCTCGGGCGTGTCGTCGTCGCCGGCGGGCCGCGGGCGGTCGTCCCGCAGCGTCCGCCGCACCTCGCGGTGGCCGAGCTCGTCGACGGCGATCGCCCCGACGGTGCCGACCGCGAGCAGGGCGATCTCCACCACCAGCAGCGTCGTGCCGTGGCGGTCCATCAGCCGCTGGAGCGCGTGCGGCTCGCGATCGGCGGTCTCCGGCCGGATCCCGCGGAGCACCGACACGCAGTAGCTCGCCGCCGTGATCGTGAACAGGAAGCCCACGATGCCGAGCAGTGGATAGAAGAGGTTGCGACGGGCCCGGGCCATGCGGCGACTCCTGAGGGAGACCGCCGAAGTATAGGCGGCGTCAGGCGGCCTGCGCCCGGGAGAGCAGCGACTGCGTGGCCGCGAGCACCGCATCGACCTCGATGCCGGCCATCGCCAGCGTGTCGGTCTTGCGGTCGTCCCAGGCCGGACGCAGCGCGGCCGGCGGCTCCACGCACACGTGGCGGCCGCCGTAGGGGCCGTTGCGGCTCCCCGCGACCGGCCCGAACAGCCCGATGCAGGGCGTGCCGATCGCCGCGGCGAGGTGCAGGGGGCCCGTGTCGCTGGAGATGAACACCCGCGCGAGGCGGGCGAGTTCGCCGAGGTCTTGGAGCGAGGTCTGCGGGGCGAGCACCGCGGCGCCGTGCGCCTCCTCCACGATCCGTCGGGCGGCGGCGTGCTCCGCGTCGCCCCCCCAGACCACGACCGTGGGCACGCCATCGCGGCGGTGCAGCCCGCGGGCGACCGCCGCGAACCGCTCCACCGGCCAGAGCTTCGAGGGCCAGCCGGCTCCCGGGTTGATGATTGCCGGCGGCCCGCCCAGCCGCTGTGCGGCGAGCCACTGCTGCATCCGCAGGCGGCTCACCGGCCAGTGCGGCATGTCGAACTCCGGCAGCGACGCGACCACGCCGAGCGGGCCGAGGAGATCGCAGTTCTGCTCGACGACGTGCGGCAGCGCCGCGGCGACGGGATGCGTGTAGGCCAGCCATGCCCGCTCGCGCGACGCGGGCCGGGCATGGCCGATGCGGACCGGGGCGCCGGAGAGCCACGTGGCCACGCCGCTCTTGAGCAGGCCCTGCAGGTCGATGGCGACGTCGGCGGCGAAGTCGCGAAGCTGCCGTCGCAGCGACAGCACCTGGCCGGCCGACTTCAGCCAGCCGCGGGGCATCCGGAAGAGGTGGTCGATGGCGGGATGGCCGGCCAGCACGTCGGCGGCCCGGCCCTCCACCACCCAGCCCACCCGGCAGTCGGGAAAGGCCCGCTTCGCCGCCACGGCCACCGGCACGCCGTGCAGGACGTCGCCGATCGACGACAGTTTGACGATGACGATCGACCGCGGTGCGTGCATGGCCGAATCCCTGGCCCGTGAAGGCGGGAAGGATCGGCTCTCCGTCCGGCCGACGCAAGGCCAGTTTCCAACCGCCACGCGGCCCGGCCGACGGGCGGTCAGGCCGTGAGCTCGCAGAGAAAGGCGTCGGCGACGGCCTGCGGGCAGCTCCAGACGAGGAAGAAGAGCGACTCGCGGACCAGCCGCTCCACCGGATGACCGGCCACGAAGCCCGCCCCCTTCGACGCCGTGAGCGCGGCCTGGGCGGCGCGGACCACGAGGCCATTGGCGTCGGCCCGCAGCCGATCGCGATCGGCGGATTCGATGCCGCGGTCGGCCGCCGCGAGCAGCCGGCCCCGGAGGGCGTCCACCTCGCCGGCGAACTCGGCGGCCACGCCGGCGAGCCCCGGCCGGACCGCGGCCTCGCGGGCGATCACCGCGACCGCCGCCCGCGCCGCGCCCGCCGCGAGCGCCGAGGTCGAGAGCCCACCCGTGCGGGCGGCGGCCGCCGTGGGCGACTCGATCATGGCCACCGGCCGGACGCCATCGAACCGCACGACCGAGGTGCGGCTGCCCGAGAGCGCGAGCATCGCGAGGGCCGGCTCGATCGTGAGGCCCGCGGCGTCGGTCGCCACGACGAAGAACGCCTGGCCGCCGTCGTCGCACGTCGCGCCGGTGACGATCGTGTGTGTCGAGTCGGCGCCGGTCACCCACGGGCAGAGCCCGTCGAGCCGCCACGTGTCGCCATCGCGCACGGCCGCGAGCGCCGGCCGGCCGAGGTGGCGGCGGCTGGTGGTGAGCTGCGAGATGCCCACCGTGGTCGGGTCGGCGCCGCGGGCGAGCCGCGGCAACAGCGCCGCCCGCACGTCGGCGGGCGCGGCCGCGAGGATGCGAACCGCCGCGGCCCACTGCGTGACCACGAGCGCCGTGGTCAGGCAGCGCTCGGCGATCGCGACCAGCGCGGCGACGAGCGCGGGCTCCCCGAGCCCGGTGCCGCCGTCGCGGTCGGCGATGAACGCCGCGAGCAGCCCGTGCCGCGCGGACGCGGCGAACGCGCCGCTGCGCCACGGCCCCTCCTTCGCGGTACGATCCGCGAGCCGGGCGAGCGTGTCGAGGAGCGGCTCGAGGTCGAGCGGCGGGGGCGGGGAGGAGCGCGTCATGGCACGATTATGGGCCGCGGCGGGCCGTCGCACGCGGCCCCGGGCTAGGTATACTCTCGCCACCTTCTGGCACGGTGTCCCACCTCTCCCGCCTCCCTTGGAGTCCGCACCCATGAGCCAGGTCAACGATTTCAGCCCGCGTGCAGCCAAGGTGCAGCCCGCGGTGTCCGCCAACGGGGCGGCGACCCCGGCGCCCCCGCGGCTCGACGAGCTGTCGCCGCAAAACCTCTACGACAAGTGCATGGCGCTGGCCCGCAACCTCTGGTGGAGCTGGCATCCGGAGGTGACCAACCTCTTCCACGACCTCGACCCGATCCGCTGGCGGCAGCTCGACCACAACCCGATCGCCCTGCTCGCGGAGTTCACGCCGGAGCGGCTCGAGGCCCGGGCCGCCGAGCTCGTGCTCTACAGCCGCATCAACCAGGCCTACCGGCGGCTCAAGGAATACCTCGCGTCGGAATCGACCTGGAGCACCGTGCACGCCGGCGTGCTGGGCTCGAAGCCGGTGGTCTACTTCTCGGCCGAGTTCGGCATCCACGAGTCGGTGCCGATCTACTCCGGCGGCCTCGGGGTGCTCGCGGGCGACCACATCAAGAGCGCCAGCGGCCTCGGCATCCCGCTGATCGCCGTGGGCCTGTTCTACGACCAGGGCTACTTCCGCCAGCAGCTCGACATCGACGGCTACCAGCACGAGGAGTATCTCCAGTCGCGGGTCGAGGCCCTGCCGATCGAGCCCGCTCTCGACACCGACGGCAAGCCCGTGACGGTGCAGGTGGACACCCGCGGCGGAGCGATCCACGCGAAGGTCTGGAAGATGGCCGTCGGCCGCGTGAGCCTGTTCCTGCTCGACACCGACGTGGAGGGCAACTCGCCGGAGGATCGTGAGCTCACCAGCCGTCTCTATGGCGGCGACACCCGCACCCGCATCCGCCAGGAGATCATCCTCGGCATCGGTGGCGTGAAGGCGATCCGCGCCATGGGCATCGTGCCGGGCGTCTACCACCTCAACGAGGGCCACTCGGCCTTCGCCACGCTCGAGGCGGTCCGGGGCCGCATGGAGCGCGACGGGTATCCCTTCGACGACGCCGTCCGCAAGGTGGCCCGGCAGACCGTGTTCACCACGCACACGCCCGTGCCGGCCGGCCACGATCGCTTCGACAACCACCTGATCGAGGAGCACCTCGGGCCCACCCGCGACGCGCTCGGCATCTCGCACGACCAGCTGATGGGCCTGGGCCGCGTGGAACCGCACAATCCCGGCGAGACATTCTGCATGACGGTGCTGGGCCTGAAGATGTCGCGGCGGGCCAATGCCGTCAGCGCGCTCCACGGCCACGTCAGCCGGAAGATGTGGGCCAACCTCTGGCCGTGGCGGATCGAGGAGGAGGTGCCGATCGGCCACATCACCAACGGCGTGCACGTGCCGAGCTGGCTGTCGTGGCAGATGCTCCAGCTCTACGACCGCATCTTCCCGCACAACTGGTTCCGCCGCATGGGCGAGCCCGACGTCTGGCAGAAGATCCACGAGTGCGACCCGGGCGAGCTCTGGGAGACGCACTACGCCCTCAAGAACCTGCTCCTGCAGTTCGTCCGCCGCCGGCTCTCGCGGCAGTGCCGCCGTCGCGGCGAGTGCGACGAGGCGGTCGAGATGGCGCAGACCGTGCTCGATCCCAACATCCTCACGATCGGCTTCGCCCGGCGGTTCGCCACCTACAAGCGGGCCGACCTCGTGCTCCAGGACCTCGACCGGCTCCACGCGCTGATCGCCAATCCCGACCGGCCGATCCAGATCATCTTCGCGGGCAAGGCCCATCCGGCCGACGAGCCGGGCAAGGGCCTGATCCGCAAGATCGCCAACCTCCGCAACGATCCGCGGTTCGCCGGCCGCGTCGTGTTCGTGGAAGACTACGACATCAACGTCTGCCGGCACCTGATCCAGGGCGTGGACGTGTGGCTCAACAACCCGCGTCGTCCGCTGGAAGCCTCCGGCACCAGCGGCCAGAAGGTGGTGCTCAACGGGGGCCTCAACTGCTCGATCCTCGACGGCTGGTGGGCGGAGGCCTTCGACGGCCGCAACGGGTTCGCGATCGGCCGCGGCGAGACCCACCACGTGGCCGAGATCACCGACCGCCGCGACTGTGAGGCCCTCTTCGAGGTGCTCGAGAATGAGGTCGTGCCGCTGTTCTACGAACGCGACTCCGACGGCCTGCCGCGGACGTGGATCAAGATGATGATGAACTCGATCAGCTCGCTGGCGTGGCGGTTCAGTTCGCACCGCATGGTGATGGACTACGCCCGGGCCTGCTACGTGCCGGCCGCCGGCGGCGTGTCGTGCGACATGGCGAGCCGGTAGCGGTCTCGAGGAAGCCGCAATCGCGTGAGCGATGCGGACCAGCGGCCGGCTCGCCGTTTGGCTCGGGGCTGCCCGTGCCCGTCGCCGGACGTTCACATCAGGAAGCCGCAATCGCGTGAGCGATGCGGACCAGCGGCCGGCTCGCCGTTTGGCTCGGGGCTGCCCGCGCCCGTCGCCGGACGTTCA
>JBIIMU010000146.1:0-6594 GCA_044337845.1 Pirellulales bacterium
CACGTCGGCGGAGGTGATGTCGCCGTCCACCACGAGCCCGGCGAAGTGGCCCGCCGGCAAGAGCGTCTCGCAGTCGCGGACGTCGCGGAGCAGGCTGCGGGCCTCGAGGAACCGCAGGTTCGCGAGGCCCTGGAAGGGATTCACGGCCACGTAGTCCTGCAGCGGCCAGACGGGTGGCACGAGCCCGCGGATGTCGGCGATCGCCGACGTCACCCGATCGACGTGCGCGGGCAGCGCCACCGGATGACGGCTGGCCGCGGAGGCGAGGATTGGAGAGGTGGCGGGCATGGGGAGCGTTCCTGGGAGAGGGCCGACGGATTCGGGCGGGGTGGACGACACGGGGCAGGACAGGGAACCGGCGGGCGGCGTCATGGCACCGGCGCCTTCAGGCCCCAGACCCGGGCCGTGAGTCGCCGGGCCGGGATGTCGCAGTACAGGCCGTTGGCCGCGTGGACGTAGAGCCTGCGGACCAGCGGCAGCCGGGAGAGCGTCATGCCGGCCGCCTGGATCGCGAACACGCCGAGGAAGCCCACCACCACGACCGCGGCCACCGCGACGTCGAGCGCCGACGCCGGACGCGTGCCGTGGGCGATCGCCGCCGTGGCGAGCAGCCGGTCGAGTCCGAGGTAGGAAGCCGCGTAGGCCAGGCCCACGCCGAACGCGGCCACCATGCCGGCGAGCGACACCCACGGCGAGCCCGAGAGCAGCGCCTGCCACACCAGCGTGGTGAGCGCGATGCCCATCACCGCGGCGAGCACGAGCCCGCCCGGCTTGACGGCCGGGTCGATGCCGAACGCGGCCAGCGATCCGAGCGTGGCGGCAACGGCAACGCCCGCCGCGACCGGCAGCGCGGCGAGGGGCCGCGCGACGCCCGCCGGCGGCGGGGCCTTGACCTTCATCGTGGCGGCCGAGTCGAGCACGCTGCCCGAGGTCAGGAAGGCGTGGGCCTTGTAGAGCGAGTGGGCCACGATGTGGAGGAGGGCCGCCGTGAACGCCCCGAGCCCGCACTGCAGCATCATGAAGCCCATCTGTGCGATCGTCGAGAAGGCCAAGGCCCGCTTGATGCTGGTTTGCGTGAGCATCACGAGGCCGCCGAACAGGGCCGTGAACGCCCCCACGACGGCGAGCAGGTCGAGCGCGACCGGCGACAGCGCGATCACCGGGCTGAGGCGGAGCACGAGGAACCCCCCGGCATTGATGATCCCGGCGTGCATCAGCGCCGACACCGGCGTGGGCGCCTCCATCGTGTCGGGCAGCCAGCTGTGGAAGGGAAACTGGGCCGACTTCGTCATCGCGCCGAGCACGAACAGGATGCCGATCGCCGTCAGGCGCGGATCGAGCGGTCCGCCCGCCTGCCGCAGCTCGTCGGCCCGGGCGAAGATCGTGGTGTAGTCGCTCGAGCCGAAGCACGAGAGCGTGAGGCCCACCGCGGCGAGCAGGAAGGCGTCGCCGAGGCGGCTGATCAGAAACTTCTTGCGGGCCGCCCACACGGCCCAGGGGCGGTCGGGGTAGTGCTCGAGCAGGTGGTGCAGGCCGTAGCTCGTGAGCATCCACGCGGCGGTGAACATCACGAGGTTGCGGGAGACCACGAGCAGGAGCACGGCGCCGAGCGTGAGCGACAGCCAGGCGAAGAACCGGCCCTGCCGGGGCTCGCCGTCGAGCGCCCGGGCGGCGAATCGGGCGATCACGAGCCCCACGAAGGAGACGAGCAGGAGCATCACGGCCGTGAGTGGGTCGACGAACACGCCGAGGTTGAGGGGGAGCGGGCCGGGGGCCGTCCAGAACGGCAGATCCACGGGGCCGGTGACGGCCAGCAGGCCGGCCGTGGCGGCCGCCGCGGCCACGGCCAGGGCCGCGAGCCACGACATCGCGGCGGCCACCCGCCGGGGGTGGCGTGAGGCCAGCGGCGCCGCGAGGAGCCCGCCGGCGAGGAGCAGGCAGGCAGGGAGGGCGGCGACGATGGCGAGGGTTTGGGAAGGCATGGGGATCCTGCGGGGCCGAGCGCCGAACGTGGCTTGCGAACCGGACAGATGACGACTACGATAACACGAAATATATTTCGGCATTTGAGGAACGCAAGATTGATCGGCACCGGTCGTCGGGCAGGCGGGATACGTCGCGGGGGGGCCGCTGCAGCGGCTGGGCGGCCACGCCGGGCGGCCGTCCCGGTCCGCGGGGCGACCGCAGCGAGTCGGGAGTCGGCGGAGCCGCGGTGGACGTTCCTGACCAACCACGCCCACGTGATGATCATCTTGGCCAAGAACCCCGAGATCGTGCTCCGGGAAGTGGCGAGCCTCGTGGGCATCACGGAGCGGGCCGTGCAGCGGATCATCGCGGATCTCGAGCGGGACGAGTTCCTGGTGCGGGAGCGGGTGGGGCGGAGAAACTCCTACCGGATCCGCAAGGACCGGCCGCTGCGGCATCCCATCGAGGCCCATCGGTCGATCGGCGACCTCCTCGACCTCGTCTGAGGGGAACGTATCGGACAACCGGGGTTGTCCCGGGGGGCGTCAGAGCCTAGGAATCAGGCCTCTCCTCCGTCCGGCGGGGCACTTCAGCGGAGCATCATGGCGGATCACGGCGGGCATCACGGCGGGGCGAAGACGCGGCCCATGAAGCGGCTGGTCGAGGCCCTGCGCCTGGAGCGGAGCGACGTGTGGACCGTGGTGGCGTTCGCCACGGCCGTGGGTGTGCTGTCGATCGTCACGCCCGCGGCCATCGAGGCGCTCGTCAACACGGTGGCCTTCGGGGCCTATCTCTGGCCGGTGATCGTGCTGGCCGGCGTGATGTTCGCATTCCTGGTGCTCGCCACGTTGCTGCGGGCCATGCAGCTCTACGTGGTGGAGTGCATGCAGCGGCGGTTCTTCATCCGCACGGCCGACACCTTCGCGGATCACTTCGCCCGCGGTGAGATCGAGGCCTTCGACGGCCGCAATCCCACCGACATCGTCAACCGGTTCTTCGAGGTGGCGTCGGTGCAGAAGGCCCTGGCGACGCTGCTCGTGGACGGGATCGGCGTGGTGATGATCACGTTCGTCGGCCTGGCCGTGCTCGCCTTCTACCATCCCTACCTGCTGACCTTCGCCGCCGTCATGGCGGGGCTCGTGTTCTTCCTGCTGTTCGTGCTGGGCATCGGCGGCGTGCGATCGAGCATCGACGAGAGCTACGCGAAGTTCGACGTCGCCGCCTGGCTGGAGGAGCTCGCGAAGTGCCCGCACACCTTCCGATTCGGTCGCGGCGGCGAGCTGGCCTACCGACGGGCCGACGACCTCGCCGACGCCTACCTGACGGCCCGCCGCCGTCACTTTCGCGTCATCTGGCGGCAGACGCTATTCGCCTTCTTTCTCGAGGCCGTGGCGATGACGGTGCTCCTGGGCCTCGGCGGCTGGCTGGTGATCAATCGCCAGCTCACGCTCGGGCAGCTCGTCGCCGGCGAGCTGATCGTGGCCCTCGTGCTGGCCGCGATCTCGAAGAGCGGCAAATACATCGAGACCTTCTATGACCTGCAGGCGTCGCTCGACAAGCTGGGCGTGATCGACCAGCTGCCGCTCGAACGGCAGGGAGGCGAGACGCTGCCGCCGAGCAGCGAGCCGATGCGGGTGGTCGTGGAGACGCGGCGTTGGACCCCGAGCCAGGGGACGCGTTCCGCGGAGCCGCTGCGGAGGGTCGAGATCAATCCCGGGGAGCGGGTGGCCGTCTCCGGGCCTTCCGGCAGCGGAAAAACCCGGCTGCTCGAGACGCTGGCGCTCCTGCGGGTGCCCGCGGAGGGGCTGCTCGAGTTCGACGGCCTCGACGCCCGCTCGCTCGACCGTCCGCAGACGCGGCTCCAGCTGGCCTATGTCGGGCAGGCGGAGACCTTCGCCGATACCGTCGCGGAGAACATCCGCGTGGGCCGCAGCGACCTCTCGTCCACCGACATCCGCCGGGCCCTGGAGATGGTGGGGCTCGCCGACACGGTGGCGCGGCTGCCGGAAGGGGTGGGCACGCCGCTGGCCTCCGATGGTCAGCCGCTCTCGGCCAACGACCTCTCGCGGCTCTCGATCGCGCGGGCGATCGCCGGCCGGCCTCGGCTGCTCCTGATCAACGGCATGCTCGACCGGCTCGACCTGCGGACCTGCCCGCAGCTCGTCGAGTCGCTCTTCGACCGGTCGGCTCCGTGGACGCTCGTGATCGTGACGGCCCGCGACGACATCAAGAACCGGTGCGACCGGACTGTGGAGTGGTCATGAGCGAGCGACACGCGGCGAACCCCGAGCGGACGGCGCATCGATCGACCCTGGCGCGGGCCCGGACCCCGCGGTTCGTCCGCGGCGTGAGTCGCCTGCTCTTCCTGCTCTTCCTGGCCACGCCAGTCTTCCTCGCCTTCGTGCCCTGGCAGCAGACCGTGATGTGTCGCGGGATGGTCACCGCATATTCCCCAACCGAGCGGGTCCAGGTGCTCACGGCGCGGGTGTCCGGCCAGGTTCGCACCTGGCACGTGGTCGAGGGCACGAAGGTGAAGATGAACGATCCTATCGTCGATATCGAAGATAACGATCCGGAGCTTGCGGTAAGGCTTGACGCGCAGCGAGCCTTCCTCGCCGAGCGGCTGGAGGCCGCCCGCGACGAGTTGTTGGAGCTCACCGCGGCGGCGAAGGCCCAGGAGTCGGCACGGGCGGCGGCGGTCAAGGCGGCGGAGGCCAACCGCGAGGCGGCTCGCAAGACGATCGAGGTCAGCCAACAGACGAAGGCCAATGCCGAGTTCGCGCTGGAGTTCGAGAAGAACCGCTTCGAGACGTTCGATGACCTGTTCAGCAATCCCCAGTTCGGCGGCCTCGAAAGCCGGCTCTCGCGCGACGAGGCCCGGATGCGGTCGGACCGCGCCCAGACCGACACCGACAAGGCCGACGCCGAGATCCAGCGGGCCCAGGCCAGCCTGCTCACCCAGGAGGCGATGCTCCTCCAGGCCGACGCCAACGGCCTGTCGTCGATCGCCGTGGCCCGCAGCAACCTCCGCAAGGCCGAGCAGAACGTGTTTTCGATCGAGCGCGACATCCAGGACATCGACAACCGCATCGAGCGGTTCAAGGCCCGCGACGTGGTGGCCCCATGCGACGGCACGGTCTACCGCGTGTCGGCCAACGTCGGTCAGGGCGGCCAGTACGTAAAGGAAGGCGACGAGCTGTGCACGATCGTGCCCGACACCTCCGAACGAGTCGTCGAGTTGTTTCTCGACGGCGTCGACGCGCCGCTCGTGCTCGCCTATACCGCGCAGCCCGAGCGCAAGGGGGAGCCGCCGCACGTCCGCCTGCAGTTCGAGGGCTGGCCGGCGATCCAGTTTTCGGGTTGGCCGGAACTGGCGATCGGCACCTTCGGCGGCAAGGTCCGCCAGGTGGATGCGGCCGCGTCGGACCTGGGCAAGTTTCGGGTGCTCGTGGAGCCGGAGTCGAAGCTGACGGGCGACGTCTGGCCGGACCAGGAGTTTCTCCGGCAGGGGAACCAGGCCGTGGGCTGGGTGCTGCTCAACCGCGTGCCGCTGGGCTACGAGATCTGGCGGCGGCTCAACGGATTCCCGCCGGTGCTCGCGCCCGCCGGCAAGGGCAAGGATTCCGACAAGGACAAGGGCTCGAAGCCCCCCAAGATCAAGGTCTGATCCTCCGCGGGCCGCTGCGGTCCGCGGCGACCGTCGCCCTCGTCGTGGCGCTCGCCTGGGCCGTCGTCGCCCGGCCGCTGTCCGCCCAGGAAGCCCTGCCGCCGCCGCAGGGCCAGGCTCCGGTCCAGCGGCGGGAGCCGGCGCAGCGGGCCTTCACCGCCGACATCGAGACGCCGGACGTCTCGGGGGTGGTGAGCGTGCCGGGCGCGGTGATGGACGACCGGCCGCAGCCGCTCACGCTCGCCGAAGTCCTGCTCAGCGTGCTCACGCACTTCCCGCTCCTCCAGGCGGTGGAGCGGGAACGCGGCATCGCCGCCGGCCGATTCACCACCGCGCAGGGCGCCTTCGACACCAACGTGGCGATGTCGGGCAACGCCCTCGCCCCGGGCACCTACGAGAACTACCGGTCCGACTTCGGGCTCACGCAGCAGTTCATGTTCAACGGCATCTCGGCGTTCGGTGGCTACCGCACGGGGTTCGGCGACTTCGCCACCTACAACCTCGCCCAGAAGACGGCCGACGTGGGCGAGGTGCGGGGCGGGCTCACCATGCCCTTCGCCAAGAATCGGGAGATCGACCGGCAGCGAGCCACGCATGCCCAGGCGCAGGTCGACATCGCGATCGCCGAGCCCATGATCGAGCGGAGCCGCCTCGACTACATGCGGTCGGCGGCGCGGGCCTACTGGGCCTGGCAGGGCTCGGGCGAGCGGTTCGGCGCCAGCGAGCGGATTCTCCAGCTTGCCGTCGACCGCGACGAGCAGCTCGAACTCAAGGTGAATGCCGGGGCGGTGGCCAACATCGAGCGGGTCGACAACCAGCAGAACATCGCCGCCCGAAACGGCCTCATCGTGCAGGCCGACCGCGCGGTCCAGCAGTCGTCGATCGAGCTCTCCCTCTATCACCGCGACCCGTCCGGCCGGCCGCTCCTGGCCCGCCGGAGCCGGATGCGGCCCGTGCCCCAG
>JBIIMU010000145.1:0-6594 GCA_044337845.1 Pirellulales bacterium
CCGGTCGCGGTAGCGCGGGCCCGCATCGCTCACGCGATTGCGGCTTCCAGGAAGCGTCACCGCGTGAGCGGTACGGCAGGCCCGTATCGGTTACACGACTGTGGCTTCCTGATGCGGACGTCCGAGGACAGGGCACCGCCACCCGTCAGTTCTTGAGCGACGCCTGCAGGGTGCGGACGTCGAGCAGCGCGTCTTTCTGCTGCTCGGGGTCGCCGATCCGGTTCGCCGACTTCTCCGCCTCGGCCGCGAGCGACGTGGCGGTCTTCAGGTCGCCGGTCGCCCGCAGCGCCTTGGCCACGGCCACGAGCGCGTAGGTCTTGTTGGCGGCGCCGTCGACCGACTTCGCGGCCTTCGCGGCGTCGGCGAGGAGCGCCGCGGCCTTGTCCTTCTCGCCCCGCTGCGCCCGCACGTTGGCCGCCGCCGCGAGGGCCTCGGCCTTGGGTCGCGGATCGAGGGCGTCGGCCAGGCCCTCGAGCTTCTCGATGATGGCGTCGGCCTGATCGGCGAGGTCGGCATCGGCGTAGCCGAGGGCGACGGCGGCGAGGGCCTGCGGCCGGAACCGGTCGGCCACCTCGTCACCGGCCGCGAGGTCGGCGGCCCGCGCGAGCAGCTCCTTGGCCTTCGCCGACTCGCCGAGGCCCCCCTCCTTGGCGCCATACACCGCGCCCGTCTTGGCGAGCACATCGACCCGGGTGACGGCGTCGCCGATCCGCTCGGCCATGGTCACCGCCTCCCCGGCCGCTTCGCGGGCGGCCCGCTTGTCCGCGAGCGACGCGAACGTGGCGGCGAGGTCGACGAGCCGCGGCGCGAACACCGTGGGATCGGCGTCGGGGGCGATCGTCTTGCGGGCCTCCGCGAGCGTCTCGAGGGCGCCGGCCTTGTCGCCCGACTTGGCCTGCGACCGCGCCACCTTCGCGAGCTCCCGGGCCGGGCCGCCCGGGGTCTTGTCGGCCTTCGCCCGCTTGAGTCGTTCCGCGAACGTCAGCGGCGGCTTCTTCGCGGTGCCGCTGCAGCCGAGGAGCGGGCCGCAGAGGATCGCGCCGCAGACGACCGCCAGGAGCGACGTGCACAGGCCTGGGATTCGCGGCATCGGAGTGGCTCCTCGGGGGCGGCGGCCGTCGGGTCGTTCAGAACTTCAGCCGGGCCCGGTGCAGCCGGGCGTGCAGCTCGGCCATCAGGTCGTCTTCGCCCGACTCGTCGGCGGCCTCGTAGGTCACCGAGAACCGCAGGAAGGCACCGCAGTCGTCCCACGGCACGGTCGAGATCGAGAGGTCGCGGATCAGGAACTGGCTGGCATCCTGCGCGGTGGCGAACGGCCGGTCGCCGGCGGCCTTCGGGCTCGGCGTGTAGAGGAAGTAGGTGCCCCCCGGCATCTCGCACTCGAAGCCCGACGCGCGGAGCACGCCCACGAGCTTCTCGAGCCGCCGCCGATACTTGTCCCGCACCTGCCGCGGGATCTCGGGGTCGGCCAGCGCGGCGGCCGCGGCCTTCTGGATCGCCATGAACTGCCCGGAGTCGCTGTTGTCCTTGATGTCGGCGAAGGCCCGCACGATCCGCTCGTGGCCGCACACCCAGCCCATGCGCCAGCCGATCATGTGGAAGCCCTTCGACATCGAGTGCACCTCCACCCCCACCTCCTTCGCGCCGTCGACGGACAGGAAGGAGAGCGGCTCGTCGTCGTAGGAGAGCATGATGTGGGCGGCGTCCTGCACCACCACCACGCGGTGCTTGTGCGCGAAGTCGACCACCCGCTTGTAGAACTCGCGGGTCGCGGTCTTGCCGGTCGGGCTGTTGGGGTAGCAGAGCACGAGCATCTTCGTCTTCGCGAGCACGTCGGCGGGGATGCCGTCGAGATCGGGGAAGAAGTCGTGTTCGGGCACGAGCGGCAGGCGGTGCACCACGCCCCCGTACCACCGCGTGGCGGTGCCGGCGACCGGATAGCCCGGCACGGTCATGAGCGTGACGTCGCCCGGATCGATGAACGCCGCGGGGAGCATCGCGTAGGCAGTCTTCGAGCCGATGCAGTGGTTGACCTCGGTGACGGGGTCGAGCGTCACGCCGAACTCCCGCTGCATGAAGGCGGCGGCGGCCTCCTTGAAGGCGGCGATGCCGTTGTCGGCGTAGCCGCGGTTCTCGGGGCGGTCGACCTCCTTCTTCATGACGGCCCGGACGTGCGCGGGGGCCATCTCGTCGTTCTCGCCGATCCCGAAGTCGAGCATCCGCCGCTCGGGGTGGTCGGCGAGGGCCTGCCGCTTGGCCCGCTTGATGAGCTCGAACTTGTAGATCTCGGTGCCCTTGCCGAACTTCGCCCCCCCGATGCGCTGGGCGAAACGGTCTTGGAACCACGGGTCGGCGGGGGCGGTCGTGCTGGACATCGGGCGGGAGGCTCGCGGGGATACCGAGGACGGGCGAACGGAGAAACCGCGGGGCAGAATAGCGGCTGCCGGCGGGCTTTCCAATCGGGCGGCCGGGGCACGGAGCCGATCTGGTGAGGCCGCCCGTGCGGGCGTATTCTTGAATGCGTGGGGCTTGGTCGGCGGGAGCGGGAGCGGCGGCATGCGGAAACCATCGCGACGCGAATCCGCCTCCCGCGGAGGTGGCCGCCGGGTTCGTCGCACCCTCCATCTGGAGTGTCTCGAGACGCGGCTCGCGCTCTGTGCCGACGGTCACGATCCGCTCCATGGCCTCCATGAGGCGGGTGCTCCGTACGATCAGGGCATCGCCACGCTCTCGGCGGGCGACACCTTCGACGTCTCCCACAGCTTCGCGGTCGGCCTCGCCTCGTCCACCGGCACGCTGGCCACGCTCGGCGGCGAGCTGACGGCCACGGCCGCCGCCGCCAACGGCCTGCCCGATCTCAACAGCCTGCCGGGCGCGCCGACGGCGATCTACCTCGACTTCGACGGGGAGGGCGTGAACACCCCCTACGACGTCGACGGCGACCCGACCACGTTCAACGCCACCGAGCAGGCCACCATCACCGAGGCGTGGCGGCAGGTCTCGGTCTACTTCTCGATGTTCGACGTCAACGTGACCACCGTGAAGCCCACCGTGCCGTTCGCCTGGCACGTCACGAGCCCGAGCATCTCGGGCGGCTACAGCTACGTGGGGGTGTTTCCAAACTCGAAGCCGGAGTCGTTCAACCAGGCCGGCGACGCCCGCACGCGGGTGTCGGGGATCGTGCACGAGGTGGGGCACAACTTCGGGCTCGCCCACCAGTCCGACTACGACCTGCTCGGCAACAAGACCAAGGAGTATTCCTCGGGCTTCGATGCCCTGCACGGGCCGCTGATGGGCGTCGACTACGCCCAGGACATCCACAAGTGGTTCATCGGGCACCCGAGTGGTTCGGCGAGCAGCCTGCAGGACGACATCGCGGTGATCGCCGGGAAGATCAAGGCCAGGCAGCCCGCCGGCGGCGACGGCTTCCGGGCCGACGATCACGGCGGCACGATCGCGACGGCCCGGGCCCTCACGCCCGCCGCCGACGGCAGCCGGTCGATCGCGGGCATCATCGAGCGGATGAACGACATCGACGTGTTCTCGTTCAGCACCGTCGGGTCGGGCGTGTCGGTGGTGTCGGTGGTGCCGACGAAGCCCTCGGCGCTCGATGCGAAGCTCGAGATCTACGACGGCTCGGGGGTGCTCGTGGCGGCCAGCGACAGCGCCGCCAACGACCAGCAGATCGTGCTGCCGACCGGCGGCGGCACGTGGTATGCGTTCGTCTCCAGCCACGGCGACTACGGCGACCTCGGCTCCTACGAACTCGCCGTCAACGATCTTCCCGAGGGCTGGCGGACGGCCGACATCGGGAGCGTGGGCAGTCCCGGCGACGCCGGCTACGCCGCGAGCACCGGCACCTTCACCGTGGCGGGCGCGGGCGCCGACGTCTGGGGCACCGCCGACGCCTTCCGCTTCGCCTACCAGACGCTGACGGGCAACGGGTCGATCGTGGCCCGGGTGACACAGAACCAGAACACCAACGCCTGGTCGAAGGTGGGTGTCGAGATCCGCGAATCGCTCGCGGCCAACGCGAAGCACGTGGCGATGGTGACCAGCGCCTCCAACGGGCCGCAGCTGGTCTCCCGCGTCTCGACGGGCGGCACGTCGACCTCGGTCAACGGCACGGCCGCCGCGTTCACGCCCACCTGGGTGCGGCTCGTGCGGTCGGGAAGCACGATCACCGCATCGCGGTCGGCCGACGGGGTCTCGTGGACCACGGTCGGCTCGGTCACGGTGTCGATGGCGTCCACGGTCTACATCGGCCTGCTCACCTGCTCCCGCAACACCGACAGGCTCAACGAGGCGAAGTTCACCAACGTCGCGCTCACCGGCACGATCAACGCCGCGGAGGTGGTCAACCCGCTGTCGGCCCCGGCCGGCGTGGCCGTCGCCCGCGGCACGGGCACGGCGCTGGCGGTGTCGTGGCAGCCGGTGCCCAATGCCACGGGCTACGTGATCGAGCGGTCCGACGATGGCGTGGACTTCGTCGACGCGGGCACGGCCGCGGCGTCGGCCACGAGCTGGACCAACGCGGGCCTCGGCGGATCGATGCGCTACTTCTTCCGGGTCCGCGCCACCGATGCCGCCGGCCGGTCGGCGGCGTCGGCGGTGGTGAGCGGCATCAACCGTCCCAGTGCCGTGACGAACGCCACGGCGCGGTCGCTCACGGCCTCGCAGGTCGTCCTCGACTGGCGCGACAAGAGCGGTGACTCGGGCTACCGGATCGAGCGGTCGAGCGACAACGTCACCTTCACGCAGATCGGCACGGTGGGCACGAACGTCCCGAGCTACACGGCCACCGGCCTCGCCGTCGGCACGCAGTACTGGTTCCGGATCACGCCGCTGAGCCCCTACGGCGACTCGGTGCCGACCACGCTCGCGGGCAGCACCCGGCTGCCGGCGGTGGGCGGGCTGACCTTCACGTCGAAGGCCTCGTCGGCGATCGGCATCCAGTGGACGGCGATCACGGGCGCGACCGGCTACCGGATCGAGCGGTCGACCGACGGCAGCACCTTCTCCACGCTGGCGAACGTCGGCTCGACGGCCCTGACCTACTCCGACACGTCGGTCGTGCCGCTGGGCAAGTACTACTACCGCGTGATCGCCACCAACGCCACCACCGAGGGCACCAACCCGATCGCGATCTTCGCGGCGGCCCCGGCGGCCACAGCCCTGCCGGCGCCCTGGAGCTCGGTCGACATCGGCAACGTGGTGGGCACGGGGGCCGCCGGCCTCGCCTCGGGCACCTTCACGGTGATCTCCAACGGCGCCGACATCTGGGGCACCGCCGACGCGTTCCGCTACACCTCCCAGCCGCTCGTCGGCGACGGCTCGATCACGGCCCGGGTGGCCACGGTGGAAAACACCGCGGGGTGGGCGAAGGCCGGCGTGATGATCCGCGAGTCGACGGCCGCCAACGCGAGGCACGCGATGGTGGTGGTGTCGCCGACGAACAGCGTGGCGATGCAGTACCGCACGAGCACCGGCGGCTCCAGCACCAGCATCGCCGGGCCCACGGGCAAGGCCGCGCCCTACTGGGTGCGGCTCGTGCGGGCGGGCAACGTGCTCACCGGCTCGGTGTCGCCCGACGGCACGACCTGGACCCAGGTCGGCAGCGTGACGATCTCGATGGCGTCGAGCGTGCTCGTGGGTGTGTCGGCCAACAGCAACATCACGACGCGGCTCAACTCGTCGACGTTCACCAACGTGACCGTCAGCAACCTGGCGCCCACCGTGGCCACGGCCGCCGCCGTCTCGCCGACGACCGTCACGGGGCAGACGGCGACGGTCTCGGTGCTCGGGGCCGACGACCACGCCGAGTCGAACCTCTCGTATGCCTGGTCGGCCACCGGGCCGGCGGCGGTCACGTTCGCGGCCTCGGGCACGAACGCCGCCAAGAGCACGACGGCCACCTTCACCAGGGCGGGCAGCTACGCGCTCACCGCCACCATCACCGACACCGGCGGCCTGAGTGTGACCTCGGTGGTGAACGTCACGGTGGCACAGACGCTGACCGCGATCGACGTGTCGCCCGCGTCGGCCACGGTCGCCGCGTCGGCGACGCAGCAGTTCGCGGCGGTGGCGAAGGATCAGTTCGGCACTCCGCTGGCCGCGCAGCCGACGTTCACGTGGTCGGCGACGGGGGGCGGGGCGATCTCCACGACGGGCCTGTTCACGGCCCCCGCCGCGGCGGCCACCACCACCATCCGGGCCACGTCGGGCAGCGTGTCGGGCACCGCCACGGCGGCCACGATCGTGACCGCGACGGCCCCCACGGTCGTCACCGCGGCGGCGGCCTTGCCCGCCATCGTGGCCGGCACCACGACGTCGCTCACCGTGCTCGGCGCCGACGACGGCGGCGAGGCGGCGCTCACCTACTCCTGGTCGGCGGTGGGGCCGGCGGGCGTCACCTTCTCGGCCAGTGGCACCAACGCCGCCAAGTCGGCGGTGGCCACCTTCGTGCGGGCCGGCACCTACGCGATCGTCGCCACGCTCCGCGATGCCGACGGCCGCACGGCCACCTCGACGGTGGTGGTCACGGTGGGCCAGACGGCCACCGCCGTGACGCTCACGCCGGGCACGGCCACGCTG
>JBIIMU010000147.1:0-6572 GCA_044337845.1 Pirellulales bacterium
TCGGGGTGCAGGTCCGCGAGGAGACCTGGGTCCGGGCCCAGCAGTACTGGGTGGCCTGCGGCAACGCCGACGGCTCGTGGGGCTACACCCTCGGCAACATGGCCGGCACCGGCAGCATGACCTGCGCCGGCATCGCCAGCATCTGGATCACCGCCGAGCACATCGGCCGCCCCGACGCCGCCGCCAATCGCGGCGACGTGCTCTGCTGCGGCGGGGGCGCGACGCCGCGGAACCTCGAGAAGGGCCTGGAGTGGCTCGGCCGCCGGTTCACGGTGCGGCAGAACCCGGGCACCGGCGGCGACACGTGGCTCTACTACTACCTCTACGGCCTCGAGCGGGTGGGCCGCTTCACCGCCCGCCGCTACATCGGCGACCACGACTGGTACCGCGAGGGCGCCGGCATGTTCGTGCAGCAGCAGGACCGGCTGACGGGCAAGTTCGTCGCCAACCGGATCGAGGATGCCACCGTCGCCACGAGCTTCGCGCTGCTGTTTCTGGCCAAGGGCCGCCGGCCGGTGCTCGTGGCCAAGAGCAGCCACGAGTTCGGCGGCGACTGGAACCGCCACGGCCACGACATCGCGCACCTCGTGGAATACGCGGAGTCGCGGTGGCGGCAGGACTACCCCGCCGGTCTCTCGTGGCACGTCACCGACACGCCCACGGCGTCGCTCGACGACCTCCGCCAGGCGCCCGTGCTCTGGATCTCGGGCCGCGACGCCTTCGAGCTCGGCCCCGACGCGGGCCGCCGGCTCCGCGCCTACATCGACGACGGCGGCTTCCTGTTCGCGGAGGCCTGCTGCCCCGAGAGCGCGGAGTTCGACCGGCGGTTCCGCCAGCTGATGGGGGAGGTGTTTCCGGAGCCGGAACACACCCTCCACCTGCTGCCGCCCGAGCATCCCGCCTGGAACGCCGAGGAGATCGTGCCGCCGCAGCTGCAGCGGCCGCTGCTCGGCATCGACTACGGCTGCCGCACCTGCGTGATCTACGCCCCGCCGACCGACCTCGACCCCGACGCGGCCGGCATGCCGAGCCTGTCGTGCCTCTGGGAGCTCGGCGGACAGGCCCGCGCCGGACTGCCGCAGCAGGCGGCCCGCGAGGTGGCCGCCGCCCTGGCCATCGGCACCAACGTGCTCGCCTACGCCACCAACCGCGAGCTCCGCAGCAAGGACGAGCTCTTCGCGGCGGCGCCCCGTGGCGACGCCGACCCCGACCGCTACGACCGCGGCCGGCTCGCGATCGGCAAGCTCCGCCACGGCGGGATGTGCGATGCGGCCCCGGCCGCGCTGGCCAACGTGCTGCGGGCCGCGGCCCGCGAGACCGGCATCCGCGTCGACGACACGCCGGCGCTGGTGGATCCGCTCGACGAGTCGCTCTTCGACTACCACCTGCTCTTCATGCACGGCCGGCAGCGGTTCGCCTACGACGAGAAGCGCCGCGGCCAGCTCGCCACCTTCCTCGACCGCGGCGGCATGCTGATCGCCGACGCCGTCTGCGCCGCGCCGGAGTTCGCCGCCGCCTTCCGTGAGGAGATCGCCGCGACCCTCCCCGGACGGAAGCTGGAGCCGGTGCCCGCCGACGATCCGCTGTTCACGGCCGCCGAGTACGGTGGCTACGACATCCGCGAGGTGACGATCCGCGAGCCCGCGGGGGGCGACGGCCGCCTGGCCACCCGCAAGCGCCGCGGCCCGCCGAAGCTCGAGGGGATCCGCATCGGCGATCGGTGGGCGGTGTTGTTCTCGCCCTACGATCTCTCCTGCGCCCTCGAGAAGCACGCCTCGATGGAGTGCACCGGCTACGACCGCGACGACGCCGAGAAGATCGCGCTCAACGCGGTGCTGTACTCGCTCAATCACTGAATTCACGCGTCGCGAGCCATCCATGGCCTCGCTCCGCTGAGGGCCGGCATCCTGCCGGCGATTCACGCGGCGTGCAGGCACGTCCGCATCGCTCACGCGATTGCGGCTTCCTCAGGCACGAACTCAGCTCGGGGCTGCCCGTGCCCCGTGAGCCGGCGTATGCCGCCAAGCGCAGCCACGATGGCGAAGCGCAGGCGGCATTCGAGTGAGCGACGGGCAGGATGCCCGTCGCGAACGTCCGGCGATGGGGCACGGGCAGCCCCGAGCCACGCGTCGGGCACGCAGGTCCGCATCGCTCACGCGATTGCGGCTTCCTCGGTCGCGAACGTCCGGCGATGGGGCACGGGCAGCCCCGAGCCACGCGTCGGCCGCGATCAGCGGTCGTCGCTCGAGCCGCCGGTCAGGTAGCTGGCGTAGTAGAGGAGCGTGAGCACGCTCTGCAGCGTCGCCGCCACGTAGGTCCAGGCGGCCGCGTTGAGCACGCTGTTGACCGCCGGCATCTCCGCGGCCGGCACGACTCCCAGGTTCACCAGCGCCGCCTTCGCACGGTTGCTGGCGTCGATCTCGACCGGCAGATTCACGAGCTGGAAAAACACCGTGCCCGCGAACAGCGCGATGCCGAGCCAGGCGAGCGGCTTGAGCGCGATGCCCAGGCCGATCATGAACACGAACAGCCCGAGCCCGCTGCCGAAGTTGGCCACGCCCACCGCGGCGTTGCGAATCGACATCAGCGAGTAGCCCTGCGCGTCTTGGAGGGCATGGCCCGCCTCGTGCGCCGCGATGCCGACCGCGGCGAGCGACCGCGCCCCATACACGTTCTGCGAGAGCCGCAGCACCTTGGCCTGCGGGTCGTAGTGGTCGTTGAGGGTGCCCGGCACCGCCTCGATCTGGACGTCGTAGGCCCCGGCCGAGTCGAGAATGTGCCGCGCCGCGGCCGCGCCGGAGAGGGGTGCCGGCAGCTGGGAGGCGGCGGCGAACGCCGACTGCACCCGCCACTGGGCCCAGAAGGCGAGCAGGATCGCGGGGGCCACCCAGACGAAGTACAGCGGGTCGAAGAACATGGGCATCGGGCTCAAAACTCCTCGGGAGTGGGGCTCGCCGGCCCGGCGACCGGCACCGTCTCGCACGCACACTATTCTAGGCACCTCCGATTCGGCCGGACTCCCCGACCTCCCGGTGCCTTCCGATGATCTACGCACGACAGGCCGCCCTGGTTCCCCGAGCCGCCCTGGTTTTCGCGGTTGCCGGCGTTGCGGCCGGCGGCGGACGGGATGCGGCGGCCGAGGCCCCTCCCGACCAGGCCGCCCGCTGCCGCCGGATCGACGACGCCCTCGCCCACGCCCGCGATGGGCGGCGGCTCGACGCCTCCGTGCAGGGGGCGTGGCAGATCGTCCACGGCATCCTCGCCTTCGGCCCCGACTTTCCGCTCGATGCCCGGGGCACGACCACGCCCGCCCTCGACTACCTCCTCGGCGGCGGGCGGGCCACCGGCTGGCGGCTGCGGGCCGGGAGCGTGGGCGTCACGGCCGAGGTTGATGCGGGCAGCACGATGGGGCAAGGGCATCCGGACCAGTGGCTCGGCTACCTGTCGCAGTGCGGCGTGGCCGCGGACGGGCATGGCACGCCGGCCGGGATCCCGCTCGACACGCCGCTCGAGGTGGGCGGTCGCTCGTTCACCGTCCGCGACCTGCTCGCGCAGGCCCAGCACGACATCCGCCCCGGTCAGGAGGCCACGTGGACGCTCATGGCGCTGGCGCACTGGCTGCCTCCGGATGCCGCGTGGACGGCCGGCGACGGCGAGGCCTGGACCACCGAGCGGGTCGTCGGCATGGAGGCCCGCGCCGATGTGCCGTCCGCGGCCTGCGGCGGCGCGCATCGGCTCTACGGGCTGGCCACCGCGGTCGCCGCCTACCGTCGCGCCACCGGCAGGGATCCCGAGGGCGGCTGGGCCGAGGCCGAGTCGGTGCTCGACCACCACCTCGACCGCGTCCGCCGGTTCCAGCAGCCCGACGGCTCCTTCGCCGTGCGGCCCTTCGAGCGGCCGGGCACCTCGCCCGACGTGTTCGCCCGGCTGAGCGCCACCGGCCATGCGTTCGAGGTGCTCGCCGTGGCGCTCGACGACGCCCGGCTCGCCGAGCCGTGGGTCACCCGGGCCGCGGACCGGCTCGTGGCGCTGCTCGAGGGCACGGCCGACCTCGATGTCGAGTGCGGGGCCCTGTACCACGCCGTTCACGGCCTGGCCATCTACCGCGACCGCGTCTGCCCGCCCCGCTGACACCGCCGCGATCACCCGCCGCTTTTCAAGCGGACGATCCGGTCGATAATCGAGCCGGCGGGCCGGCGGAGGGTGGCGAACGACACCGCCCCGACGGATTCGTCCCCGGCAGGGCAGCCCCGTGCACGGCCTGATCTTCTTCTACCTGCACAAGTTCGCCGACCGCGTGTCCGCTGGCTCCCGCAGCGGCACGGCCTCGTCGTCGTCGATCGGTGGCCAGAAGCATCTGCCGTCCGGCGTCTACCCCGACGCCGAGGCCGCGGCCATGCTCGGCGACCTCGCCGCCGCCGCCGGCCGCCCCCTGCCCACGCTCGTCACCGACTTCGGCGAGTTCCTCGCGCCGCACCTCGTCAAGGTGGCCGGGGCCTTCATCGAGCCCGACTGGACGACGCTCGACCTCGTCGAGCACACCGAGACCCTCATCCATCGCATGGTGCGGTCCACCAACCCGGGCGCGGCACCGCCGGTGCTCGAAGTGTTTCGCTCGGCACCCGATGAGATCCAGGTCGTCTACTCCTCGCGGAGACGGCTCTGCGCCCTGGCCACGGGGATCATCCGCGGCCTCGCCGCGCACTTCCAGGAACGGGTGGCGATCGAGGAGCCGAGCTGCATGCTGCGGGGCGACCCGTTCTGCTCCTTCGTGGTCCATCGCGAGCACGGCGACGCGGCCCCCGCCCCCGCGCCGCCGGTGGCCACGCTCGTCGGCGACGCCGGCGCGCGCCTGCCGGCCGAACCCGGGATCGTGATCGACGAGCCGACGCCCCGCATGCTCGGCGACTACCGCGTGCTCGGGCTGATCGGCTCCGGCGCCATGGGGCGGGTCTACCTCGCCCACGACGACCGGCTCGACCGCCGGGTCGCCATCAAGGTGATGAGCAGCCGCTCCGCGGGCAACGCCGCAGCCCGCCAGCGCTTCATTCGCGAGAGCCGCTCGGTCGGCGCGATCGAGAATCCGCACGTGATGACGATCCACCAGGTGGGCGAACAGGACGGCGTGCCCTACATCGTGATGCAGCTGCTCGAAGGCCGCACCCTCCGGGACCACCGCGACGCGTCGGGCCGGCTGCCGCTGGGCGAGGTGCTGCGGATCGGCCGCGAGATCGCGGCGGGGCTCGCGGCGGCGCACCGGCGGGGCATCGTGCATCGCGACATCAAGCCGGCCAACGTGTTCCTCGAGGGCGAGTCGCGGAGCGTCCGGATCATCGACTTCGGCCTCGCCCGCGAGCTCGACGCCCACGCCACCGCGCTCACGCACGACGGGGCCCTCGTGGGCACGCCCTCCTACATGCCCCCGGAGCGGATCGACGACGGCGATCTCGACGCGTCGAGCGATCTCTTCGGGCTCGGCGTGATCCTCTACGAGCTGCTCGCCGACCGTCTGCCCTTCGAGGGCCGCTCCGTCGCGGCCGTGCTCACGGCGATCGCGCGGGGCACGCCCACGCCGCTGGCGGAGATCGCCCCCGAGGTGCCCCGGGAGGTCGGCGACCTCGTGATGCGGCTGATCGCCCACGATCGCGCCGCCCGCCCGGCTGATGCGCGGGTCGTGGCCGAGGAGCTGGCCGCCTTCGAGAAGCGGTTCGCCGGCTAGCCGTGCCGGGCCGCCTCGAGCTGCGAGTGCACCGCGTCGGCCAGCACGTGCAGGTCGCCGTGCCAGTCGATCGTCACGCTCTGCTGCGAGGCGAGGTTCTTGAACTGGGCCGTGCCGGCGGCGAACTCGTCGCTGCCGATCACGAGCGCCGCGGGAAAGCCCCGCTTGGCGGCGAGCTTCAGCTGCTGCCCCACCTTTTTCGCCTCGGGAAAGAACTCCACCGCCATGCCGGCCGCCCGGATCGCGGTGGCGATCCGCAGGTAGTCGGCGAGGTGCCGCTCGTCGAAGTGCACGAGGAACACCTCGGCGGGCGTCTCGACGGCGGCGAGGCGGCCGAGCTCCTCGAGCCCGGCGAGGAGGCGATCGATGCCCAGCGACGCCCCCACGCCCGGCAGCGGCTGCTTCGTGTAGAGTCCGGCGAGATTGTCGTAGCGGCCGCCGGAGCAGATGCTGCCGAGCGCGGGCAGCTCGTCGAGGAAGCTCTCGAGCACGATGCCCGTGTAGTAGTCGAGGCCGCGGGCGATCGAGGGGTCGACCACGACCCGTCCGTCGGGGACTCCCGCGTCGCGGGCGCCGGCGACGATCGCCCGGAGGGCCGCGACCCCGGCCCGGCCCTGCGGCCCCTCGCCCACGAGGCCGTCGAGCCGGCCGAGCACCTCGTCGGGCGGCCCCGACAGCCCCGCCATCTCCAGGAGCGCCAGGGCGGCGTCGGCGGCCACACCGTGCGCCGCCAGCTCGGCGGCCACGGCCTCGGGCGTGGCCTTGCCGAGCTTGTCGAGGCTCCGCAGCACGGCGGTCGAGCGGTCGGCGAGGCCGAGCCGGTCGAGAATCCCGGCCAGCACACGGCGGTCGT
>JBIIMU010000148.1:0-6560 GCA_044337845.1 Pirellulales bacterium
CCGTCGGCCCCGGCGGGGTTCTGGGCCGTGCCGCAGGACGGCGCGGCCATCTGCCGCCAGAGCGTGCGGACGAGCCACAGGCCCGCGGCGACGGCGACGGCGATGGCGACCGCATCCTGCATCGGGATCACCACCCCAGCCGGGTGCCCAGCTGGTAGATGGCGAACGCCCCGAGCCAGGCGAGGGCGGTCATGTAGACGAACGTCACCACCGGCCAGATCCAGGAGCCGGTCTCGCGGCCGATCACCACCAGCGTGCTGGCGCACTGGGCACACAGCGCGAAGAACACCATGATCGACAGCGCGACGGGCAGCGTGAATACGGGACGCGTGGTGCCGTCCCAGCGGGCCGCCCGCAGCCGCCGCTCCAGGGCCGTGGCCCCCTCGGCGTCGCCGGCGTCGACGTCGCCGAGGTTGTAGATCACGCCCAGCGTGGCGAGCACCACCTCCCGGGCGGGAAAGCTCGCCAGGGCCGCACAGCCGATCCGCCAGTCCCAGCCCAGGGGTTTCACGAGGGGCTCGATCGCGCGACCGGCGCGGCCGAGGAAGCTCGAGCGCTGCGCCGCTCCCTGGCGGGCCGCTGCCAGACCCTCCGGGGTGTCGAGGGCCGCGAGCTGGGCGCGGGCGTCGGCGTGGTCGGCGCCGGCGGCCGTCCGTGCGACGAGGCTCGACCGGAGCGCGGCGACGTCGGCCTCGATCGCCCGCTCGTCGCGGGGGTAGTGCATCAGCGCCCAGAGCACGACGCTGAGCGCCACGATCAGGGTGCCGGCGTTCGTGAGGAACGACCACGCCGCCTCGCGGGCCCGCTCCAGAACGACGGCGGGCCGCGGCCAGCGCCAGGCGGGCAGCTCCATGACGAAGGGCGGCGGTGGCCCCCGGAACACCGTCCGCGACAAGAGCGTGGCGATGCCTGCCGCGACGGCCACGCCGAGGGCGTAGAGGGCCGCGAGCACCGTCGCCTTGAGGGGCAGCCAGGGCAGGCCCGCCGCCCGCTCGGGGACGAACGCCCCGCAGAGCAGCAGGTACACCGGCAGCCGGGCGGAGCAGCTCATCAGCGGCGCGACCAGGATCGTGAGCAGCCGGTCGCGGCGATTCTCGATCGTGCGGGCCGCCATGATGCCGGGGATCGCGCAGGCGAAGCTCGAGAGCAGCGGGATGAACGACTTGCCGCTCAGGCCCACGCCGATCAGCAGCCGGTCCATCAGGTGGGCCGCCCGGGCCAGGTAGCCGCAGCCCTCGAGGATGGCGATGAACAGGAACAGCAGCGCGATCTGCGGGACGAAGACCACGCTGCCCGCCACGCCGGCCAGGATTCCATCGACCACCAACGAGCGAATCGGCCCGTCGGGCAGCAGGTTCCCGACCCCCTCCCCCACGCGATCCATCACCGCCGAGATCAGGTCCATCACCGGCGGGGCGACCCAGAAGATCGCCGCGAACATCGAGAGCATCACCGCCGCGAAGATCGCCGTGCCCCAGAGCGGATGGGTGAGCACGGCGTCGATGCGATCCTCGGCCCGCCGCGCGTCCTGCACGCCGCGAACCACGCCGGCGAGCAGGTTCTCGATGGCGGCGTAGCGGGCGATCGCCTCGGAGGCCGCGGGAGGGCGGCCGTTGCCGGTGTCGGCGACGGTGATCGGGATCGGCCGCGGCGGCGCGGCGAAGGCGGCTTCGACCAGCCGGTCGCGGAGTTCGGCGAGACCTTCGCCCGTCGGCGGGGCCACGCGGACCACCGGGCAGCCGAGCCGCCGCGACAGCTCCGCGACGTCGATCGTGATGCCCCTGCGGTCGGCCACGTCGATGAGCGACAGGGCGACGACCACCGGGCGGCCGACTTCCAGCGCCTGGGTGGCCAGGAACAGGTTGCGCTCGAGATTGGTCGCGTCGGCCACGACGAGGATGCAGTCGGGCCGCGGCACCCCGGCCATGCGACCGTGAAGGACGTCCACGGCGACATGCTCGTCGGGGCCCTGCGGCACCAGGCTGTACGTGCCCGGCAGATCGACCAGGTCGATGGCCCGGCCGCGGTGCTCGAACCGCCCCACCTTCTCCTCGACCGTGACGCCGGGGTAGTTGCCGACCCGCGTGGGGATCCCGGCGAGGGCCGTGAACAGCGTGCTCTTGCCGACGTTCGGGTTGCCGAGCAGGGCGATGGTGAGCGGGCCCGATGTCATCGGCGCTGGGTCACCGATCGTCCACCGTCACCCGGGCCGCGTCCTGCCGGCGGATGGAAAGCCGGTAGCCCCTGAGTTCGAACTCCAGGGGATCGCACAGCGGCGCCCGGCCGACCAGGCGGACCTCGACGCCGGGCGTGAGCCCCATTTCCAAGAGCCGAACCGCGGTCGGATCGGATCCGGCCACGTCGCGGACGCGGGCCGAGGCGCCGACCGGCAGGCTGTCCAGCGAGGCTGATCTGGGGCCGTGGTGCATGGTGATGGGGTATCGACCGCCGAGGCTTCAGGCTGCACTGAGAACGATTCTCAAGTTCCGAATCCAGTGTAAAACCTTTGGCGGCCGGGATCAATCACACTCTGCGTCGGGTGGGAATCGTGGCGGAACGAGTCAGCACGCGGCCCCCGGGGCTGTTCGTCGTCGGGACGGACACGGACGTCGGCAAGACCGCGGTGGCGACGGCCATCGTCCGCGGTCTCCGGGCCGCCGGCCACCGGGTGGGCCCCTACAAGCCGGTGGCGAGCGGGATCGCCTCGCCGGCCGACGACCGCGGGGATCCGTGGAGGCTGTGGGATGCCGCGGGGCGGCCGCTCACGCTCGAGCAGGTGTGCCCGCAGTCGTTTGCGGCTGCGGTGGCCCCGCCGGCCGCGGCCCGGGCGGAAGGTCGTGCGGTCGATGAGCGGCTCCTGCGGCGCGGGCTCGACGCCTGGACGGACACCAGCGACGTGGTCGTCGTGGAGGGAGCCGGCGGGCTGTTCTCACCGGTCGGCCCGGCGACGCTCGTGGTCGACCTGGCGAGAGACTTCGGCTGGCCGATCGTGCTGGTCGACGCCGCCAGGCTCGGGGCGATCGGCCGCAGCCTGGCCACGATTCGCGCGGCCCGTGCCGAAGGGCTGCGGGTCGCGGCGGTCGTCCTTTCGCACACCGTGCCTCCTGGGATCGACGACGGCCCGGCGTCGCTCGCGGCCATCGCCCGCGAGGCCATGGCCGAACTCGCCGCCCGCACGGGTCTGCCCGTGGCCGCGCTCGACCACGGAGCCACGCGGCTCCCGTCGGGCATCGACTGGCTTGCCCTGGCGTCCGCCTAGCGCCGGGCCGCCGCGCGGAGGCGACGGGCGGCCTCCGCGGGAGCCAGCGTGGTGATGTGGCAGCCGGTGCCGATCTCGAAGCCGGCGAGTTCGGCCAGTCGCGGCAGCACCTCGAGATGCCAGTGCCAGTGCTCGATGGCGGGATCCTCGTCCGCGGTCCGGAATGGCGCCTGGTGCAGCCACCAGTTGAACTGACAGCCGGGTGCGAGCCGCTCGAATCGGGCGGCGAGCTCGCGCGTCAGATCGGCCAGCGCCGCCACCTGGCCGTCGGCGGCGGAGTGCACGTGGGGCTCGGCAGCCGCCGACACGATCCACGTCTCGTACGGCTGACGAGCCGCCGGTGGCACGAGGGCCACGAGTCCGCCGGATTCCGCGACCACCCGGTCGTCGGACCGCGCCTCCGCGAGCAGGCGGGCGAACGAGCCGCGATCCCGCCGCACGGCCGCCAGCTCGGCCTCCATCACCGGCGGCACCACGCCGAGGCCGATGAGCTGGCTGTGCACGTGTTCCAGCGACGCCCCGGCCGCCGGGCCGGAGTTCTTGAACACCGTGGCCCAGGCGATTCCCGGCCGCGTCGCCAGGCCGGCCAGCCGCTCGCGGCACAGCGCCCAGGCCTCGCGCCACGTGTCCGCCGGCACCTCGACGATCGACCGGTGGTGCTGCGACGACTCGATCACCACGTCGTGGACACCCGGTGCGGCCGCGATCGGAAACGCGTTGGGCACGATCCGCGCCCGCCAGGGAAGCGACTCGTCGGCCGGCACGCGGATCGTGGCGGGCGGCGTGGCCGACTCGTTGCCCGCGCAGAACGGGCACCAGTCACGGGGATCGGCCGCCGCAGCGACCGCCGCCCGCAGGGCCCGATCGTCGGGCTTGCCGCCCCGCTGCGGGGCCACGAAGACCGGCCTGCCGGTGAGCGGGTCCTGAACGAGCCACGGACTCGGTGTGCGGTGGTCGGGCTGGTCGTGGGTCATCGGGGTCCTAGCATGCTGATCCAGGTGGCGGCTCGAGGCCGGGGATGGTACCGGTCCGTTGTTGAAGCGGACCCGCGGCGTCCCTACACTCTCGTCGCCGGTGTCGCTCGTCGCACCATGCGATGGCGTTTCGCGCAGATTCCCCGGAGGCTTCAGGCATGCTCACCGTTGGCGACACGTTCCCCCAGTTCTCCTGCCAGGCCTGCGTGGGCACCGGCAAGGACGACATGAAGGTGCTCACCAACGCCGACCACGCGGGCAAGTGGGTGGTCTACTTCTTCTACCCGAAGGACTTCACCTTCGTCTGCCCGACCGAACTCGCCGAGTTCAACCGTCAGCTGCCGGCCTTCGCCGATCGCGACACGCTGGTGGTCGGGGGCAGCACCGACAACGAGTGGTCGCATCTGGCCTGGCGGCGGGCCCACTCCGACCTGGCCAACCTCGGCTATCCGCTGATCGCCGCCCAGAAGCTCGCCCCGGAACTGGGCATCACGGACAAGTCGGAGGGCTACTGCCTCCGGGCCACGTTCATCGTCGATCCCCACGGCGTGATCCAGTGGGTGGACGTCAACGGCGGCCGCGTCGGCCGCAACGTCGCCGAGGTGATCCGCGTGCTCGATGCCCTGCAGAGCGACGAGCTCTGCCCGTGCAACTGGAAGAAGGGCGACCCCTACGTGAAGGTCGGCTGACGGTGGCGGTTCCGGGCTGGACGCCTCCGAAGCGGTCGTGGCTCGGAAAGTTTGCCGACGCCTTCCGCGGGCTGTTTCACGCCCTCCTGACCGAGTGGAGTTTCGCGGCCCACCTGCCGGTCGCCGCCGCAGCCGTCGGGCTCGCGGCCTGGCTGGGGATCGACCGGGTCGAGTGGTGCCTGGTCGTGCTCGCGATCGGCGGCGTGATCGCCGCCGAGGTCTTCAACACGTCGGTCGAGTCGCTCGCCCGGGCCCTCGACAGCGGTCCGGATCAGCGGATCAAGGACGCCCTCGACACCGCGAGCGCCGCGGTGCTCGTGGCCGTCGGGGCGGCCATCCTGATCGGCCTCCTCGTCTTCGGCCCCCGGCTCGTCGCGCTGGCCCGCTGAGGCAATCCCGCGTTTCGTCGGCAACTGCGATTGACCGCGTCGCGGCCGCCGCCCTAGCGTGTCGCCCTGTCAGGGGAGGTGGTCGCCGGCGGGGCGCCCCTCCGCCCTGACGCACCCCCTTCCGTGGAGAGTTCCCATGACTGGCAAGCTGCTCGCCGAGGCCATCGGCACGTTCTGGCTCGTTCTCGGCGGGTGCGGCAGTGCCGTGCTGGCCGCCGCCTACCCCGACCTCGGCATCGGCTTCGTCGGCGTGTCGCTCGCCTTCGGCCTCACCGTGCTCACCATGGCGACCGCGATCGGCCACATCTCCGGCTGCCACCTCAACCCGGCGGTCACCGCCGGACTCGTCGCCAGCGGCCGCGTGCCGGCGAAGGACCTGATCCCCTACTGGATCGCGCAGGTCGTCGGCGGCATCGCCGGCGCCGGCATCCTCTACCTCGTGGCCAGCGGCCAGCCGGGGTTCGACGCGGTGGCCAGCGGGTTCGCCTCCAACGGCTTCGCCGAGCACTCCCCGTCGGCCATCGACGGCGTGGGCGGCTACGACTGGAAGAGCTGCTTCATCATCGAGGCGGTGCTCACGGCCGTGTTCCTGTTCGTGATCCACGGCGCGACCGACAAGAAGGCGGGCAGCGTGATCGCCCCGATCGCGATCGGGCTCTGCCTGACCCTGATCCACCTGATCAGCATCCCGGTCACCAACACGAGCGTGAACCCGGCCCGGAGCACGGCGACGGCCGTGTTCGTCGGCGGCTGGGCGGTGCGGCAGCTGTGGCTCTTCTGGGTGGCGCCGATCGTGGGCGGCATCGTGGGCGGGCTCATCTACCGCAGCGTGGCCGAGTGCTCCGACTGACGACGGGTCACTCCGGCTGCGGGGCCCGCGACCGCAGCCGGAGGCCCGCTGCGCCGGCGAGCCGGAGGTAGTGGTCGGCGGGCATGCCTTCGAGCCCGATGAAGCGGTCGGCGAGCGCGGCCGGGGGGTCGGCGAGCTTGAAGATCGCCGTGGCCTCGTCGCACTCGTCGAACATCGCCACGTACAGGCTCCGTGCGCCGACGCGGGCGGCCTCGACCGCCTGCCGCTCGAAGAACGCGCCGCGGCGGCGGGGGATCTCGTCGAGTCGCCCGCCCTTGAGGTTGTGCCAGCTGAAGCCGGGAAAGATCACGGGCAGGTAGTCGATGCCCCGCCGGCGGCACCAGTCGAGATCGGCCGCCCAGTCACGGTCGGCGTGGCGCGTCGCGTCGTCGGGCGTGC
>JBIIMU010000149.1:0-6554 GCA_044337845.1 Pirellulales bacterium
TCGTCGGTGGGCCTGTCGTTCGATCAGCCGGTGGAGACCTTCGAGAGCATCGTGGTGGGCACGATCAACCTGCTCGAGGCGATCCGGCTGCTGGGCACGCCGATCCGGCTGTACAACGCCGGCAGTTCCGAGATGTTCGGCAACGCCGGCGACGAGCCGGCCGGCGAGCGGACGGTGCTCCGGCCCCGCAGCCCCTACGGCATCGCCAAGGCGACGTCGTTCTGGCAGATCGCCCAGTACCGCGAGGCCTATGGCCTGCGGGCCGCCACGGGGATCCTCTTCAACCACGAGAGCCCGCTGCGGCCCGAGCGGTTCGTGACCCAGAAGATCGTCGCCGCCGCCTGCCGGATCGCGCGGGGCGAGCAGCAGACGCTGTCGCTCGGCGACCTCTCGGTGCACCGCGACTGGGGCTGGGCCCCGGAGTACGTCGTGGCGATGCACCGGATGCTGCAGCTCGACGTGCTGGAAGACCTCGTCATCGCCACCGGCCAGACCCACTCGCTCGAGGAGTTCGTGGCGACGGCCTTCGCGGCGGTCGGCCTCGACTGGCGGCGGCACGTGGTCCGGGACCCCAAGCTCGTGCGGCCCACCGAGATCGACCGGGGCCGCGCCGACACCCGCCGGGCGTCGGAGGTGATCGACTGGACCGCCCGGCACACCATGCCCGACGTGGTGCGGATGATGGTGGAGGCCCGGCTCGCCGACCAGCCGGCCACCCGCCGCGCCGCCTGACGCCGGCACCGGCTCAGTCGGCGACGAGGCCGTCGATCGCGCCCGCGGCGATCGTTCGGGAGAGCGCGGCCGACTCGAGGTACAGCGGAAACGCGTGCCGCTTGCCCACGATGGCCGCCGCGTCGGTGGCCGAATACTCGACGGAGCCGGGCAGCCAGCGTCGCGGCATGCCGACCGAGCCGAGGGCGTCGATCTTCCCGCCCGGCTCGAGATGGGGAAACATCTTCAGGGCCAGGTCGCTGGAGTTGATCAAGAGCGTGAGCCGGTCGATGCCCGCGGAGGCCGGCGCGAACAGCCCGCGAGGCGACAGGGCGTCGTGCCGCACCGCCGGGGCCACGAGCACCAGGTGCGAGCGGCCCGGCCGGCCGACCCAGGGATTCACGGCGGCGGAGGGATCGTCGCCGGCCTCGACCAGATCCTCGATCGCCCCGACGGCGATCGTGCCGCCGAAGCTGTAGCCCACCAGCGCCACCGGCTGTGCCGGATCGACCTGCCCGAGCAGCCGCGCCAGGTAATGGCCGTCGACGAACGAGCGGCGGAAGTTGTTGCGGCTCGAGGGGATGAGCCGGCCCTGCTGCTGGCTGGGCCACGAGAACACGACGACGCGGGGCGGGATTCCCTGCGGACACGCCGCCCGGAGCCGGTGGGCGAGGACCACCCCCTGCGACTTCGCGTCGGACTGCTCATAGCGGTTGCCGTGGATGAAGAACACCAGCGGCCGATCGGCCTCGGCGAGCAGCTCCTCGGCGGAGCTCGCCTGCCACGCGCCGCCGCTCCGCCGCTCGACGTCGAACGACGCATGGGCCGGCAGCCGGCAGATGGAGGGCAGCCGCCGCGTGCTCACGATCCACACGTCGGGCTCGGCGCAGGCGACGCAGGCGGCCGGGTCCGCCGTCACCGCCGCGGTCTCCGCGAACGCCCGAGCCGGGGCGAGTCCCGCAAGCAGGATCGCGACGCAGAGCAGGCGGCGGCGGGTCGGGAGGGCGTGCATCGCGATCGGGGACACGGCGGCGGGAGTCATGGGCGTGGTGTTCATCGGGACGAGAGGTGTGTTGCCGCCGGCCGGTGCGCTGCAACTCTAGCACCGGATGCCGCACCATCTTTCGCAGGCCTCACGAGTGACTCGTGCCGCTCCGACCGGCACCACCGCTGACGCCGGCACGACCGGACGCCCGGCGCGGAAAAAATCGGTGCCCGAGCCGGCCGCGCCGCAACCATGAGGTACGGTTTCGGTGGCGTCGTCGGCGACGACGCTGCACGCGGTGCCCCCGGCCGCCTGCCCCTTCGGCTCCGCAGATGGAGATCGCGTCATGACTCGTGCCTTGTTGCTGGCGACGGCGGTGATGAGCCTCGCGGCGGCCCCGGGCTGCAGCAGCTGCCTCGGTGGCGGCAACAGCTGCCGCCGGCCGTCGTTCATGGAGTTCCGCTCCTGCGGATCGCCGGCAGCCGCCCCGTGCGGCGCGGCCGCTCCGGCGTGCGCTCCGGTGTGCGAGCCGGCCTGCGGCCCGGCCTGCGAGTCGGCGGCGCCCTGCTGCGAGGGGGGCATGGACGGGACGATGTCGGCACCGGTGGTGGGCCAGCCGGGCACGTTCAGCTGACCTCCGCCGTCGGCGCGGACCGTCCGGAGGGGACGGCGCGCCGGTGAGATCGCTCTCCCTCCGGTGACGCGCCGTTCTCGCCGGCCACGCGTCGGGCAAGCGGCACGCTGTGTGTCCGCTCCCGATTCGAACGGCCCGTCACCGGGGGGAGATCGCGTTTCCGGGCGGTATACTCGCGGCTCCGTTTTCCGTCCGGAGCCGTCATGTTCGAGTCGCTGTCCGCGTCGCTCTCCTCCGCCCTCAACTCGCTCCGCGGCCGCGGCAAGCTCACCGAGGCCAACATGCGCGAGGGCCTCGCCGCGGTGCGGACCGCGCTGCTCGAGGCCGACGTCGCCTACGACGTGGCCGACGGCTTTCTGACGCGGGTCGTCGACGGGGCGGTCGGCGGGAAGGTGCTCGAGTCGCTCGACCCCACGCAGCAGCTCGTCGGCATCGTGCACCAGGAGCTCGTCGGCCTGATGGGGCCGGTGGACCACTCGCTCCACCTGCAAAACGGCACGACCACGATCCTGATGCTCTGCGGCCTGCAGGGCTCGGGCAAGACCACCTCCTGTGCGAAGCTCGCCCGCCGGATCAAGGAGCAGGGCAGGGGCGTGATGCTCGTGGCGGCCGACCTG
The DNA here is from genome assembly GCA_044337845.1 of Pirellulales bacterium. GTDB lineage: Bacteria > Planctomycetota > Planctomycetia > Pirellulales > UBA1268 > QWPN01. The sequence goes on from JBIIMU010000149.1 coordinate 2,948, forward strand.
CAGCGACCCGCCGCCATCGAGCAGCTCGCGGTGCTCGGCCGCCAGCTCGGTATTCCCGTGCACACGCCGGCCGACATGGGGGGCAACGGCACCGACCCGGTCGCCGTCTGCAACGCCGGCGTCGCGCGGGCCCGGAAGGAGAACGTGTCGGTCGTGATCCTCGACACCGCCGGCCGGCTGGCGATCGACGAGGAGTTGATGCAGGAACTGGCCCGGATCGACCGCACGGTCGGCCCCGACCAGGTCTACCTCGTGGTCGACGCGATGACCGGCCAGGACGCCGTGAAGAGCGCCAAGGCCTTCCACGACGCCCTCGAGCTCGACGGCATCATCATGACGAAGCTCGACGGCGACGCCCGCGGCGGGGCGGCGCTGTCGGTGAAGAGCGTGACGGGCGTGCCGATCAAGTTCATCGGCACCGGCGAGCAGATCGAGGCCCTCGAGGATTTCCATCCGGAGCGGATGGCGGGGCGGATCCTGGGGATGGGCGACGTGGTGTCGCTCGTCGAGGAGGCGCAGCGGAAGTTCGACCAGGAGGAGATGAAGCGGCAGGAGGAGCGGCTGAAGGCCGGCGAGTTCACCCTCGACGACTTCAAGAAGATGCTCCTCCAGACCCGCCGCCTCGGCCCGCTCGGCAAGGTGCTCGGGATGATTCCGGGCATGGGCGGCATGCAGGAGATGCTCGGCGGCACCGACCTCGAGAAGGACATGAACCGGCTGTTCGGGATCATCGACTCGATGACGCCCGACGAACGGCGGAACCCGTCGCGGATCGTGGACCAGTCGCGGCGGCGGCGGATCGCCAGCGGCGCCGGCGTGGAGCTCAACGAGGTGAGCGATCTGGTCAAGCAGTTCGACGGCATGGCCTCGATGATGAAGGGCATGGCGGGGCTCGGGATGCGCGAGCGGATGCAGCAGGTGCAACGGCTCCAGACCCAGCTTCAGAACCCCAATGCCCGGATCGCGAAGCCGAAGGGCGACACGGGCAAGCGGCTCACGGCCGACGAGCGGCGGAAGCTCAAGAAGCAGCGGGACAAAGACGCCCGCCGCAAGCGCCGCGACGGCAAGGACTGACGACCTCGACGGCGGCCCGCGGCACGGCAGCCGCCTGCCGGGCGGCGGCTCTTCGCCGCCTCGGCAGACCTCCAGCCGAGATTTCGCCCGAAAAATGCCGAAAACAGGGGGAGGCGGGGCGGGCCTTGGGTTCCGCCGCAGGCCGGATACCATAGGGGGCTCGACGCTCCCTGAGCATTCCCTGGCTTTCCTGGAGATTCCCGACCGTGGCTGTGGCGATTCGAATGAAGCGGATGGGCCGGAAGAACCGCGAGTATTACCGCATCTGCGCGACCGACCGGCGGAGCCCGCGCGACGGCCGCGTGATCGAGGAGCTCGGCACCTACGACCCCCACGTGTCGGAGACCGACGCCCGGTGCACGCTCAACGGCCCGCGGGTCGACTACTGGCTGTCGGTGGGCGCGCAGCCGAGCGACGCCGTCCGCGTGCTGATCCGCAAGTACGGCACCGCCGGCACCCACCTGAAGCAGATGGAGGCGGCCCGCGCGAAGCTCGCGCTGCCGCGGATCATCCCCGAGCCGGGTGAGCCTGCCTACGTGCCCGCGCCGCCGGCCGATCCGGCGGCCCAGGCTCCGGTGGCGGAGGCGACCGCGACCGCGGAGGAGCAGCCGGTCGCCGAGGCCGCCGCGGAAGCCGTGGCCGAGGCCCCCGCCGAAGAGCCCAAGGCCGAGTGAGCCAGAGTCGCCCGAAGGCCGGCCCGTCCGGCGGTCGGACGCCCGTTTTGCCCGCGTCGTCGTCATGCGCATCGACATCGTCACGCTCTTTCCCGAGATGTTCACGAGCTTCCTCGACGGAAGCCTCCTCGGGGCCGCGCGCCGCAGCGGCCTGATCGACGTGCGGGTCACCAACATCCGCGACTTCGCCGAGGGCGTGCATCGCCAGGTGGACGACCGGCCGTACGGCGGCGGTCCCGGCATGCTGCTCATGCCCGGGCCCGTCGTGTCGTGCGTGGAGGCCGTTCGCGGCGATGCGGCCACCGGCCGCACGATTCTCCTCGCGCCCGCCGGCCGTCGCCTCGACCAGTCGCTGGTGGAGGAGCTCGCCGGCCTCGAGCGGATCGTGCTCGTGTGCGGCCGCTACGAGGGATTCGACGCGCGGATCGAGCGGAGCCTCGACGCCGAGACGCTCTCCATCGGCGACTACGTGCTGTCGGGCGGCGAGGTCGCCGCCATGGTCGTGGTCGACGCCGTCGCCCGCCTCCTGCCGGGCGTGCTCGGCCACGAGGAAAGCGCCGGGCAGGATTCGTTCTCGGGAGCCGACCGGCTCGTCGAGGGCCCCCAGTACACCCGGCCGCGCGAGTTCCGCGGCCTGTCCGTGCCCGAGGTCCTGCTGTCCGGCGACCACGGGCGGATCGCCTCCTGGCGGCGCGAGCAGGCCGTCGCGGCGACGGCCGAGCGCGGCCGACAGCACACCGTTCGTACACCGAGCCACTCGTAAGTAGAAAAAGGAGCCCCCCCGTGAGTCGCAAACTGCTTGCCGCCGTCGAGGCCTCGAGCCTCAAGACCGTAGTCGCACCGTTCGAGATCGGCGACACCGTGGACGTTCACACCCGCATCCTCGAGGGCGAGAAGGAGCGGATCCAGATCTTCAACGGCGTCGTGATCGCCAAGAGCGGCGCCGGGAGCCGCGAGATGTTCACCGTCCGCCGCATCGTGGCGGGCGAGGGGGTGGAGCGGAAGTTCCCGGTCCACTCGCCGAAGATCGCCACGATCGAGGTCAAGCGGTCGGGCGTGTCGCGGCGGGCGAAGCTCTATTACCTCCGCGACCGGTCCGGCAAGTCGACGCGGCTGCGCGAGAAGCGTGACGACCTCGTGGCCGAGAAGCCGGCGTCCGGCAAGGGCAAGAAGGCGGCGGCCGCCACCTGATCGGGGATCCTGCTCGTGGCCTCGTCCCGCGACGAGCTCGGCCGCCGCGGTGAGGACGAGGCGGCGGCGTATCTCCGCGGCCTCGGCTACCGGATCGTCGGTCGGCGGGAGCGGGTGCTCCGCGGCGACATCGACATCGTGGCCCTCGACGGCCGGACGGTCGTGTTCGTCGAGGTTCGCACCCGGTCCGACACGGCTCACGGCCATCCCGCCGAGACCGTGGGATTCGCGAAGCAGCGCCGCCTGGCCACGCTGGTGTCGGCCTACATCCGTCGGCATCGGCTCGAGGATCAGAGCGTGCGGATCGACGTGGTGGCGGTCACCTTCGACGCCGCCGGTACGCCGGTGGTGGAGCACTACCAGAACGCCTTCGACGATCCCGGCTGACCGCCGGCCCCGCCCGGCAGCTCCCGGCCCGGGCCCCGGCCACCGTCAGCGGAGCGACGCCAGTTCGGGCAGCTCGTGGGGCAGGCGGAACACCCGCAGGCAGTCCTCGGGGAGCCGGCGGCCGAGCTTCGCGACCCGCGCGCGGATCTTGGCGGACGACGACTTCCCCGCGACTTCCCGGATGTGGATGCCGACGACCTGCTCCGGACGGCGCCGGGCCACGGCCGCGTAGATTTCGGGGTCCCGCTCGCCCGAGTCGCCGACCAGGACGAACCGCCGGT
>JBIIMU010000151.1:0-6482 GCA_044337845.1 Pirellulales bacterium
TGGTGCCCTACAACTGGCACTGGTTCTGGCACTGGGGCAACGGGGAGCTCGGCAACAACGGCGTGCACGGCCTCGACGTGGCCCGCTGGGCCCTGGGCGTCACGTTTCCGACCCGCGTGATCTCTTCAGGAGGCCGCTGGTACCACGACGACGACCAGGAGACCCCCGACACGATGACGGTGGCGTACGAGTTTCCCGGCGGCACGATGATCACCTGGGAGGGCCAGAGCTGCTCCCCGCTCGGACCGCAGGGGAGTTCGTTCGGCGTGTCGTTCCACGGTCCGGAGGCGTCGCTCGTGATCGACACCGCCGGCTGGCGGATCCTCGACTCGAAGAACAAGGCCGTCGCCGAGCACGAGGGCACGAAGAAGGACGACGGTCTGCACGTCGTCGACTTCCTCGCGGCGATCCGCGACGGCCGACGGCCGAACGCCGACATCGCCGAGGGGCACGCCAGCGCCCTCCTCTGTCACCTCGGCACCATCGCCCACCGCACCGATCGGGTGCTCCACACGCGGCCGGACGACGGCCACATCGTCGGCGCCGACGACGCGGCAGTCCTCTGGACGAAGGAGTATCGCCCGGGCTGGAGGCCGTCGTGATCGCGGCCGCCCGCGGCGCCTCCGAGCGGCTCGTCGCGCCGGGCGCGGCGGAGTGAATCCGAGCCCGCACGACTGCTGCGACTACTGTTTCGTCGAGAGCTCGATGTCGTAGGTGTGCGGGCTCGGCCCCGTGACGTCTCGGGCGAGCGGCGAGTCGCGGTAGTACTTCTCCGGAATCCGGCCACCGCCGGGATTGTCCATGTCCGCCATCACCTTCACCTTGTACGGACCGGTCGGCACCCCCGACTTGCTGCCCGGGCCGAGGCGCCGCAGCCGGTAGACGCCGTTCTCGTCGGTTGACGCGACGCCACGGGGCCGGTCGGTCGATGGCGGATCGAACACGACGATCACCCCCTTCACGGGCTTGCCGTCGAGCCGCACCGCGCCGGTCACCTCCACGATCCGTTGGCAGCCCGCCGCGACGGCGAGGCCCACGCAGGCCAGCCCGAGCACGGCGCGGAGGCGGCGATCCGCTCCAGGAGTCGGTGGCGGAAGGGCGGCGATCCTGCTCACGGTGGCATGTCTCCGACGGTGCCTGGGATGACCGGATGCGAAAGCCCTTCGTCCCGCTTGGCGATCTTCCTGAGGATGTCGTGGTCGCAGTTCTCCGAGACGAACCGCACCGAGTTGTCACCAAACGCGAACTGCGTGCCCCCGGCGTGGAAGCTGTTGTAGCCCTTGCCGGTGTTGGCGGTGAGGAAGTCGTTGAGGAAGAACGCCATCCGGCCGTAGATCCGGCCGGCCCCCTTCATGCCGGTGCCGCCACTGGCGCGACCATTGCCCGCCCACACCGCGGCATAGGTCGCGAGCCCCTGCTGCACGGCGCCGTAGTCGGTGCCGCCACAGCGTTCCCCGAGGTAGATGGTCTTCGAGAGGCCGTCCTGGATGTCGCGCAGCCGAATCCCGAGCGTGGAATCACGACCGAAGAAGCAGCCGTCGGCCGGGTAGTTCTGGCTCACGGCGCTGTTGTAATCGCACTGGGCCTCGGTCTGGTTGTCCCAGCCGCAGTCGTTGTAGGGCGGATTCGAGCCGGCCGACGCGATGTAGTTCGACGTGCTCAGCCCGGGGTCGCTGCCGGTCTGGCAGGCCAGGACCGACTGCCCCGTGCTCACGCCTCCGAAATCGATCAGCGTGTTCTGGTCGGGCGTGATGTCGGTCGGGCAGCGGAACGACTCGAGCCGCCGCATCAGTGCCTGGCCGACGGGCTGGGTGCGGCCGACCGAACTCTTGAGGATGTTGCAGGCCACCAGCAGCGACGTCTTCGTGGGATTGAGCGTGTCGTAGACCTGCACCTGCTCCATGAACGGCAGCACCAGCACGCCCCAGCCCCACGCGGGCTGCGCCTGGCTCACGTAGACGTGGCCCGCGGGGAGCCGCTTGCGGGCGCTCTCGAAGTTGGCGATGGCCAATCCGACCTGCCGGATCTTGCTGGAACACGACATTCGCCGGGCCGATTCCCGCGCCGACTGCACTGCCGGCAGCAGCAGGCCGATGAGGACCGCGATGATCGCGATCACCACGAGCAGCTCGACGAGCGTAAACCCACGATCACCGCGTGCCGTCGTCATGGCTCACCTCCCCGGACGAACTCGTGGCCCCTCATTCCCCATGCCGCAAGAGTATGGCCCCTGCCGGCCCCGGGCACCAGACGAGGTCCAGACCCCGCCGGTCGCGGCCCGTGCGGATGCCGCTTGTGGGTCGAGGCCGCGAGCGAGTAGCCTTTGCACCGTCGGGGGTGGGTGGGAGTTTCGTTTCCTCGCGCGAAGGAGTTCGTCCATGCGTTGCCTGCGTCGTTCGATGGCCGGAGGCGCGGCCCTGGTCTCCGCCGGGATCCTCCCGTTGCTGATGGCGGCGGTCGCGCCATCGGGTGCCGCGTTCGCCACCGACTTCTACTGGGACCGCAACGGCACCACGATCTACGGCGACGCCGGCGGCAGCTGGCAGAGCACCACGGGCTCCACGAACAACCCCAACTTCTCGACCTCTTCGTCCGGCACCCTGACGACGGCGGTCTGGACCACGTCGTACGCGACCCGGTCGGTGCAGTTCGGCTTCGGGCCCGCGCCGGCCAACACGGGCACCGCGGGCGTGGTGCAGATCGGCAACAGCTCGAACCCGGCCACCGGCAACGTGGCGGTGGGCACGATCCTGGTGCAGGCGAGCGGCACCGGCGGCTACACGTTTCGTTCGCCGGCCGCCAATGCCGGTTCCACGCTCACGCTCAACACCGGCGGTGCCGACGTGCCCGCAGGCTATGGCATCATCGTCAACGCCAACGCGACCGGCACCACGCAGTTCACGCCCACGAGCACGACGTCGGCGATGAAGATGGTGCTCGGCACGTCCCAGAAGTGGCGGAACAGCAGCACCGACTTCCCGCTCGTGGTCACGGCTGCCGTCTCCGGAAGCGCGGCCCTCACCACCGAAGGGCCGGGCGTGATCGTGCTGGGCACCGCCAACACCTTCATCGGCGGCGTGACCGTCTCCTCCGGCACGCTGCAGGTGACGCATCCCACGGCGCTCTCGAGCGGGCCGACGAGCGTGGCGGCGGCGGGCACGCTCGAGCTCCGCACCGCGGTGGCGAAGGACGTGTCGGGCGCGGGCAGCCTGGCGATCGGCCCCGGTGCCTCGCTCACCTCGACGTCCCTCCCCGGCGGCGGACTGGCCATTGCCGGCGACGCCCTCGCCTCCGGCAGCTTCAGCACGGCGACCAGTTCGCCATTCTCCCTGTCGACCGTCAGTCTCGGCGGCTTCGCCACGGTCGCGATGCCGGTGTCGAGCGGCCTGCTGGCCAGCGGCGCCGTCGCCATCGCGGGCACGGGCAACCAGCTGCTCCTCTCGGGCGTGGCCCGGAGCGGCACCACCTACACGCTCCTCCAGGGGAGCAGCCTGACGAACGCGGGCGACATCACCCTCGGCGGCGCCGCGGTCGGGAATCAGACCCTCGTGCTCGGCAGCAGCGGCACGATCGGCCGCACGGAGTACACGTTCCAGAGCACGCCGACCGCGTTGCAGCTGCTCGTCACCGGCACGCAGCTCACGCTGACGTGGACCGGAGCCGTCGACAACGTCTGGGACGAGTCCACCGCGAACTGGACGGCGGGCTCCGGCGCCACCAACTTCTACGCGGGCGACAGCGCGGTGATCGCCTCGGCGGCGGCGATCACGGTGCGTCCCGAGGGCGTGGTGGCCGATGGCCTCACGGTCGGCAACGCCTCGGGAGCGGCATCGCTCACGGGCGGCGGCGTCGCCGCCACCACGCTGACCAAGTCGGGGGCCGGCAGCTTCGAGTTCGACAACGCGGTGACGACCACGACCATGACGGTCTCCTCCGGCTCGGTGACGGTGACCGGCGCGGGCACGCTCGCCGTGTCGAGCACGCTGGCCACCGCGAGCCGCGTGGCCTTCGCGGGAACGGCCGACCAGACGATCGCGGCCACGCTGTCCGGCACGGGCACGCTGGCGGCGCTGGGGAGCGGGAGCGTGTCGCTCGCCGGCGCGAGCCCGAACTGGAACGGGCGGTTTGAGACCGCCGCCGGAAGCACGCTGGCGATCGTCGGCAACGCCACGGTCGGTGCCGGCGGCACGTTCTCCGGCGCGATCGCCAACGACGGAGCCGTCGCGGTCGCGACCGCGTCCGCCCAGACGCTCGCCGGCCCGATCTCCGGCGCCGGGGCGCTCAACAAGAGCGGCGTGTCGGCACTGGTCGTCTCGGGCAACAACACCTACTCCGGCGCCACCACGGTGTCGGCCGGGACCCTTCGCGTGGCGAGTCCGACCGCCCTCGGAAGTTCCGCCGGCGACACGACCGTGCAGAGCGGCGCGGTCCTCGATCTGAACGGCCAGGCGGTGGCGGGTGAGCCGCTCGCCCTCTACGGCACCGGCATTTCGACGTCGGGAGCCCTGACGAACAGCAGCACCGCAGCCGCCGCCTCGTGGAGCGGCCCGGTCAGCCTGTTCTCGGCCCAGACGGGCGTGGGCGGCGCCGGCAGCACGACCCTTTCCGGCAACATCGCCGGTAGTGGGGGGCTCTACAAGTATGGGGAGGGCCAGGTCACGCTCTCGGGCACCAACTCCTACTCCGGCACGCTCTACATCACCAGCGGCACGGTCCGGGTGATGAACCAGGCGGCCCTGCCCGCCACGGACCTCCAATGGTTCCAGAGCAACAGCTCCGCCGGCCTCGACCTCGTCGCGCCGGGCGACTACCCGATGGCCAGCATCAACTCATTCGGGTCCATGCTCCGGGTGGGCACCACGGGCACCGGCAGCGTGTCGCTCACGGTCGCCGGCGGCTCGACGCTCACCGGCAACGCCGACAAGAAAATGCAGGTCAATCCGCGAACCACGGTCGTGCTCAACGGCGACGTCACGGCGGGCGGATCGACCGTGAATCGCAACATCGTCCTCTATCCCGGGGGCGACGTGGTCATCAACGGACTCGTGACGGGAGGGGGCACGGGCACCGCCAATCAGTTCGGAATCACGATCACGTCCAACACGACCGGCCAGAACGGCGGCACGGTGTCGCTCAACAACACGAACTTCTACACCGGCCTGACGGCCGTGAGTGCCGGCACCCTCAAACTCGGCAACGCGCTCGCTCTCGGCGACACGTTGCGCGGCGTGTCGATCGGCGCGGTCGCGGTCACCGACACCACCACCGGCATCACGACGCCCTGGAGCCAGGGCACCGTGGACGTCAACGGCTACTCGATCAGCGACGAGTCGCTGACGATGACGGGCAGTGCCGGACGCGTGTCGCTGATCAACTCGAGCGTCTCGACGCCCGCCACCTGGGGCGGCACGGCCAACACGGTCACGCTCAGCGGCACCGCGGCCCTGGGCGGGGCGGGCGACCTGACGATGGACCGGCCCGTCTCGGGGTCGGGCGTGCTCGCGAAGACCGGGGCGGGAACGCTCACGCTCACGGCCGACAATGGCTTCGGCGGCCGCGTGGCCGTCGAGCAGGGCCGGCTCGCGCTGGGACCGGCGGGCTCGGTCGCGGCGGCGACTGCCGTCACGGTCCATCCCAACGCGGTGTTCGACGTCACGGCCCCGGGCGGCTACGCGGTTCCCGCCACCCAGACGCTCGGTGGGTCGGGCACCGTCGCCGGGAGTGTGACCGTCGGCTCGGGCGCCACGCTCTCGCCGGGCATGAGTCCCGGCGCTCTCACGCTCACCGGCAGCCTGACGTGGAACTCCGGCGGCAACTACAACTGGCAGATGCTGTCGGCCACCGGCACCGCCGGGGCGGCCTCGACGTGGGATCTGGTCAGCTCCGTCGGCCCGCTCACGATCGCCGCCACCGCGGCCGATCCGTTCCGGATCAACCTCTGGACCCTCGCGAGCACCGGCCCTGACGTCAGCGGCCCGGCATCCGGCTTCGATTCGTCGCAGAACTCCAGCTGGACGATCGCCACCGCGACCGGCGGGATCTCGGGATTCGCGGCCGACAAGTTCCTGGTGTCAGCCTCGTCCACCAACGGCACCGGCGGTTTTTCCAACTCGTTCGGCTCCGGCACTTTCAGCATCGCGCAGAGCGGCAACAGCCTGAATCTCGTGTTCACCGCGGGCACGCCGACCGTGATCACGATCGACGTGCCGAGCGGCACGCAGACGCAAACCCAGGCCGGCTATCCCACGCTCTCGGGCTCGATCCCGGTGGTGAAGACCGGCGGCGGCACGCTCGTGCTCGACCAGGCCAACACCCTCTCGGGCTCCACGACCGTGCAAGGCGGCGTGCTCCAGCTGGCCAACGGCTCGGCGCTCTCCGCGAGCCGGCTCGTCGTCGTGGCCGGCGGCACCGGGCAGGTGGCCCCCGTCACGGCCACGAGCGTGGCGAGCCTCGACCTCGCCAGCGGCAACGGCCTCCTGGAC
>JBIIMU010000150.1:0-6482 GCA_044337845.1 Pirellulales bacterium
TCAGGCGAACACGACGGGCCCGCTCAGGCGAACACGACGGTCCGTCCGCCGTGGAGGAAGACCCGCTCCTCGAGCACCAGCCGCACGGCCCGGGCGAGTACGAGCTTCTCGACGTCGCGGCCGGCCTGGGCCATCCGCTCGGGCGTGTCGGTGTGGTCCACGGCGGTGACGTCCTGGGCGATGATCGGGCCGGCGTCGAGCTCCTCCGTGACGAAGTGCGCCGTGGCGCCGATCAGCTTGACGCCGCGGGCGAAGGCCTGGCGGTAGGGGCTCGCCCCGGCGAAGGCGGGCAGGAACGAATGGTGGATGTTGACGATCCGGTCGGGGTACCGGGCGATCGCGGCGGCCGAGAGCACCCGCATGTAGCGGGCGAGCACCACGTATTCCGGCGTGTGGCCGTCGATCGCCGCCAGCAGCGCCGCCTCGTGGGCCTCGCGAGCGAGGCCCTCGTGGGGCACGTGGTGGAAGGGCACGCCGAACCGCTCGACCAGGCCGCGGAGATCGTCGTGGTTGGCCACCACCGCGACGATCCGGCCCGGGAGCTCGCCGACGGCGTCGAGCAGCAGGAGCTCGCCGAGGCAGTGGGGCTCGCGGGTGGCGCAGACGACGATCGGCCGCCGCTCTTCCCGCGTGACACGCACCCGCGCCGCCGCCGGCAGGACCGCCGCCAGGCCCGCCCGCAGCTCCGCGGCCGGGACCGGCGCCGCCGCGGGGGCCACCTCGGCCCGGAAGAAGAAGTGCTTGGTGGCCGCGTCGACGAACTCGTGGTTGCTCTCGATGTTGAGCTGCCGGCCCTGGAGCACGCCCGTGATCCGATGGATGAGGCCCACCTCGTCGGGGCAGTCGACGAGCACGATCTCCCGGACGGCGGCGGTCATCCCCAGACCCCGCGTTCGGCCTGCGGACGGGGCTGCAGCACGACCGGCATCCAGGCGAGCACCACCTCCTCCACCGCGAGGTCGGTCTTGCGGGCGGGCACCTCGATCGGCTCGAGCGCGATCGCGTCGGGATCCGCCTCGAGGCGGATGCGGTCGAGCTCGAGTTCGACCTCCTCCTCCAGCTGCCGGAGCCGCTCCTCGAGCGTGGAGAGGCTCTCCTCGGCATGGGCCACGTCGGCCTGCTGCCGCGTGGCGCGGCTCGCCGACCGCATCGACGTGGCGGCCCGGCCGATCGTCGTGGCGCTGATCTTCTTGCGGCCGAAGAGGGCGCCGATCACCGCCGTGCCGATCGACACGTAGGTCTGCATCGACTGGTTCTTGGCCTCGGCCTTTTCCTTCTCCACCTTCTGCCGGGCCCGGTCGATGCGGTCGGTGAGGGAGGCGAGCTTCGTGGCGTGCCGGTCGCGAATCCGGTCGAGCTGCTCGTCGCGCCATTCCTTCACGCGCTGCGCGATCCGCACGCGGAACTCCCCTTCGTCTTCCCCCGGCCGCGACACGGCGCCGATCGCCGGCGCCGACCAGCACGTCAGCCGCGACGTGCGGCCGAGGTGGCCCTTGAGCGACGTGGCCAGGGTGGAATAGCTCCGGGGGTTCGTGAGGGCCGACGGCAGCGGCGCGAACGAGCCGGTCCGGGGAGCCGGCTCCAGCGGCGGGGTGTCGGGCCGCTCGTCGGCCGACTCCCAGGCCGACTCGCCGAGCGAGTCGCCGGCCCGGGCGAGGCACACCACCTCGCGGTCGACCTCGATGCCGGCGGTCGATTTCGCGTAGCGGACCCGGGCCCGCCCGAGGATGGCCGGCTCGTAGCGGATCGCCGCCTCCAGGGGCACCGCCTCCCGCGGGGCGAGGAACACCTCCCGGATGCCCGGCGGCAGGATCGGCCGGGGGCCGCTGTCACGCCACGAGGGCGCCGCGGCGACGGCTGGCGGGGTGGCCGCGGCCGGTGGAGCGGAGGCGGCGGTCAGCCGCTTGATCTCGTCGCGGAGCAGCGGGCCGCGGAGGTAGGCCATCGTCCAGCGGGTCTGGAAGAGCGTCTCCTCGTCGCCGTGCACGCTGTGCATCAGGAACCGTCGCTGCTCGAGCCCCGACAGCAGGCGGTCGAGGCGGCCGCGGTCGAACGAGCCGCCGGTGGCCTGGGCCGCTCCCTCGAGGCCGTCGAGCACCCGGGCCTTGTCCCGGGCCGTCTGCAGCCGGCCGAGGAACCAGAGGCCGGCGTTGGAGAGGCCCTTGTAGTCGAGGTCGACGGGGTTCTGCGTGGCGAGCACCACGCCGAGGCCGTAGGCCCGCGCCTGCTTCATGAGCGTGAGCAGTGGCGTCTTGCTCGGCGGGTTGGCCGTGGGGGGCAGGTAGCCGAACACCTCGTCCATCAGGAACAGCGCCCGGAGCGACGAGGTGCCGCCCTGCGACCGCATCCACGCCACGGCCGCGCCGGCGAGGAGCGTGACGAACGCCATCCGCTGGGCGTCGGCCAGGTGGGCGATCGACACCACGGCCACCCGGGGCTTGCCCTCCGGCGTCCAGAGCAGCCGGCCGAGGTCGAGCGGCTCGCCGTCGAGCCAGGCATCGAAGCCCGGGGCGGCGGCCACCGTGTTGAGACGGCTGGCCAGGGCGAACCGATCGCCGGCGGGAAAGAAGTTTTCCAGGTCGAGGAATCCCACGCGCTCGATCGGGGGGGCCGGGATCGACCGCACGAGCGTGCCGAAATCGACCTTCTGGCCGCTCTTCCAGAGCGTGTCGAGGATGGTGGAGAGGAGCACGTGTTCGCGACTGCGGCCGGGCTCGCCGTCGATCCCCACCAGCGCCAGGATCGCGGAGACGAGCGACTCGATCCGCTCCCGCCGCGCCTCGGGATCGTCGAGGATCACGTCGGGCGGGGCGTCGAGGCTGCCGAGCATCGCCAGCGGCCGCCCGGTGCGGCTGCCGGGGGTGTAGACGGCCATCTCCGCGGCCTCGTGGAGCCGCCGGATCCGCTCGCCCGACTGGCCGCTCGCAGCCAGGCCGTCGGCCCACTTCTTCGCCGTGCGGGCGGCGAGCTCGTCGAGCGTGATGCCCTCCCGCTTCGCCCCCTCCGGCTCCAGCCAGGGCAGGAAGTCGGCGGGAGCGAGATCGGGAAACGACAGCAGCACGTTGGCGAGATCGCCCTTGGGGTCGATCACCAGCGTCGGGATGCCGTCGATCGCGGCCTCCTCGATCAGCCCGATCAAGAGGCCGGTCTTCCCGCTGCCCGTCATGCCCACGCAGACGGCATGGGTGGTGAATCGCCTGGCATCCACGAGCAGCGGTTCGCCCGTGGGGGTGCCGCGGTCGGCATCGACCTTCTGACCGAGGTAGAAGACGCCGAGGCCTTCGATGGCGGCGGGCACCGGGTCCTGGGGCTTCGTCCGGGATCGGGTCGACGTCTTCCGAACCGCCATGGGATCGTTCTCCGGGGGGGTGACGGGCCGGGGGCCGGACCGGACACGATTCAACGTCGCCCCGGCGAATCGTGCAACCGGCTGCTGTGCTAGCATTCCCCGAGGTCAGGATTTCGCCAGGACACCGCGACCGTGGCTGCCATCGAAGCCCCCGCCCGCCGGGGCGTCACCGTTCTGCTCGTCGACGACCAGCCGATCATCGGCGAGGCCGTCCGGCGGATGCTCTCCGGGGAGGAGGGGGTGTCGTTCCATTACTGCAAGGACGCCCCTGCGGCCCTCGAGGTGGCGGCGACCGTGGGGCCCACGGTGATCCTCCAGGACCTCGTGATGCCCGAGGTGGACGGCCTGACGCTCGTGCGGCGCTTCCGGGCCGACGAACGGTTTCGCGACGTGCCGATCATCGTGCTCTCCACGAAGGAGGAGGCGGCCGTGAAGGCGGAGGCGTTCGCGATCGGGGCGAACGACTACCTCGTCAAGCTGCCCGACCGGCTCGAGCTGCTGGCGCGGGTTCGCTATCACTCCCGCGGCTACGTGGCGCTGCTCGAGCGGAACGAGGCCTTCACCGCCCTGGAGGCCAGCCGCCAGGTGCTCGCCAACGACCTGGCCACGGCCGCCCACTACGTGCGGTCGCTGCTGCCGTCTCCGCAGGAAACCAACGGCATCCGCGCCGACTGGCGGTTCATCCCGTCGGCCTCACTCGGGGGCGATGCCTTCGGCTACCACGACCTCGATCCCGACACCTTCGCCGTCTACCTGCTCGACGTCTGCGGGCACGGCGTCGGGGCGGCGCTGCTGTCGGTGTCGGCGTTGAATGCGATCCGCAGCGAGACGCTTCCGAACACCGATTTCCACGATCCCGGGGCCGTGCTGGCCGGCCTCAACCGGGCGTTTCCGATGGAACGGCAAAACGACATGTTTTTCACCGCGTGGTACGGCGTGTTCCAGCGCCGAACCCGGAAGCTTCGCTGGGCCGGCGGTGGGCACCCCCCGGCCCTCCTGGTCACCCAGGGGGCGGCGGCGCCCCGTCTCCTCGACTCCGATGGCCCCCTGATCGGGGCGGTGGACGGGCTCGAGTTCCTGTCGGGGGAGGTCGAGGTGCCGCCGGCTTCGCGGCTGTTCGTCTACAGCGACGGCGCCTTCGAGATCGGGCTTCCGGACGGCACGATGTGGCCGTTTCCGGAGTTCGTGGCCGCCCTGGTGGCCCCGCCCGAGCCCCGGGAGAGCTCGATCGACGCCCTCGTGAAGCGGGTCCGCGCCCTCTCCCGGCGAGACGATTTCCACGACGACTTCTCGATGGTGGAACTGTCGTTCGCCTGAGCCGGGAGGCGGCGTTCTCCCGGGAATTTGCGGGAAATACGCTTCTTTGGCCGCTCGGCCGCACCGTCTTGCAGGCCGCAACCGAATCCGTACACTTCAGAGTTTCGCGGTTCCGACCGGCCGCTAGCGTAGCTCAACTGGCAGAGCAGCTGATTTGTAATCAGCAGGTTGCGGGTTCAACTCCCGCCGCTAGCTCAGCTTGACGGCGTTCGCGGCTCGGCCAGTCGGGGCGTCGGTACGGCGCTGGCGGCATGCCTGCCGCCGAACGCTGCCACCGCCGGCGGCTGGACGTCGGGATCGCGCGAAGGAGAGTCCGGCGTGCGAACCTGCCGGAGCCTCACACGCACGAGACACGCACGCCACGCACACGCACGCCACGCACAAGCGAGAAGAGGAGTCCAACGCACACCACAGGGGAGTTTCCCGAGCGGTCAAAGGGGTCAGACTGTAAATCTGATGGCTTATGCCTTCGCAGGTTCGAATCCTGCACTCCCCAGTCTCATCCCACCGTCGCCATGGCCGTCCGATGCCCGTGTTTCGACGGGCGGCCGCCCGGCGACGTCTGCGGCGCGGGTGTAGCTCAATGGTAGAGCAATAGCCTTCCAAGCTAAAGACGAGGGTTCGATTCCCTCTACCCGCTTCGGCCCCACCGGTGCACAGCCTCTCTCAACCGTCCGCGAGATCCAACCGATACAGACCCCGACACCCCGCGATTCCGGATTCGATCCGGCGCCCGACGCAGAACTCATGACCCCGCTTTTCCTCCGCTGCTGTAGCTCAGTTGGTAGAGCACGTCCTTGGTAAGGACGAGGTCAAGGGTTCAAGTCCCTTCAGCAGCTTTTCGTTCGTTCGTACCCCCTAACCACTAACCACCAAAAGAGGATCCCTCAGGGAAAAACGATGGCAAAGGACACGTTCACGCGGAGCAAGCCGCACGTCAACGTCGGCACGATCGGTCACATCGATCACGGCAAGACGACCCTCACGGGCGCCCTGGTCGCGGTCCAGGCGGCCAAGAACCTCGCCGTGGCCAAGAGCTACGCCGACATCGCCAAGGGCGGCACGGTCCGCGACGACACGAAGACCGTGACGATCGCGGTCAGCCACGTGGAGTACGAGACCGACAAGCGGCACTACGCCCACATCGACTGCCCCGGCCACGCCGACTTCATCAAGAACATGATCACCGGCGCCGCCCAGATGGACGGCGCGATCCTGGTGGTGAGCGCGGCCGACGGCCCCATGCCCCAGACCCGCGAGCACATCCTGCTGGCCAAGCAGGTGGGCGTGCCGGCGCTGGTCGTGTTTCTCAACAAGGTCGACCTCGTCGACGATCCGGAGCTGCTCGACCTCGTCGAGATGGAAATCCGCGAGCTGCTGACGAAGTACGGCTTCCCGGGCGACGACGTGCCGATCATCCGGGGTGCCGGCAAGCCGGCCTACGACAGCCCCGCCGATCCGGCGAAGAACAAGTGCATCGCCGACCTGCTCGACGCGGTGGACAGCTACATCCCCGAGCCGGTTCGTGAGCTCGACAAGCCGTTCCTGATGGCCATCGAGGACGTGTTCTCGATCGAAGGCCGTGGCACGGTCGCCACGGGCCGTATCGAGCGCGGCCAGGTGAAGGTGGGCGACGAAGTGGAGATCATCGGCCTCAAGGACAAGGCCGAGAAGACCACCGTCACCGGTGTCGAGATGTTCAAGAAGCTGCTCGAGAGCGGCCAGGCCGGCGACAACGTCGGCTGCCTCCTCCGCGGCATCGCCCGTGAGGGCATCGAGCGCGGCCAGGTGCTGGCCAAGCCGGGCTCGATCAAGC
>JBIIMU010000006.1:0-22540 GCA_044337845.1 Pirellulales bacterium
CCGTCTTCATCTCGGTCACGTACTGACGCTGGTACACCGTCTTCGTGCCGCACGAGCCGGCACAACCACCACACTCACCACCGCTGACGACGGCGCCGCTTTCAACGACGCCCTCGCTGCCGCTGCCGCAGGCGCAGTCGGACGCCCACGTGCTGGTGCACATGGCGGCGACGGCGAACGCCGGCAGGAGGCCAGAAAGAACTTTGCGAATCACGCAAACCTCCAGGAAAAAGGAAACGAACAGGAGAAAATCGAGCAGGTTTTTCGCACGCGCCCGAGCTTCGGTCGGTCGAAGAGACCCTTCTCTTCCGACGACCGAACGACTCGGCCGCCTGATAAGTTGGATAGATTACGTTGACTAATCCGGCTTTCAAGGGACCTGATCGGCGAAAATCCGTTTTTCGCAAAACCCCCTGGTCGGCGGCACACGACCCGGGGGGAGAAGCCGCAGAAAAGCCTTTTTTTTAAGGCTTTCCTCGTTTCTGGTGAGACCCGTGATCCCGCGGCCGTGCCGCCGTCATGACCCCGACAATCGGACCGGTCGAACGGACACGAGGGCCGACCGGTGGCGATTTCGGGGCCTCGAGGGCGTCCTCAGGGGGCCTCGAGCAGGTCTTTGAGCATCGGCCGCAGCAGCTCGGCCCGCCGGGCGTTGCCGATGGTGCTGGGGTGCTGCATGTCGTCGAGGAAGCACTCCGGCGCGGGCCGGCCGTCGGCTCCGAGGAAGGCGGTGTTGGCGTCGAGGTAGACCAGCTTCGCGTCGCGTCGCGCGTCGATGGAGGCCTTGATCGCCTCGTTGGCCGCCACCTGTCGATCGAGCTGTTCCCAGCGCTTCACCGTGGGCGAGATCGCCAGAAATGCGATCGTCGCCTCGGGATGGTCGCGGTGGAGCGCGTCCACGAGCCGGTCGAATGCCCCGCGGATCTCGGCGGTGGCGGTGCCTGCATTGACGTCGTTGGTGCCGGCGGCGACCACGATCACGCGGGGCTTCGCCGCCGCGACGAGGCGGGGCGCGAACTCCGCCAGCTCCACGAGCCGGCAACCCCCGACGCCGCGATTGACGACGTTCATGCCGGGGAAGTCGTCGGCGAGCGTGGTCCACATCCGGATGTTCGACGAACCGAGCAACACGATCCCGCCCGGCAGCGCCGGGGCTTCGCGATCGAGCTTCTCGTAGGCGGCGATTTCCTCCTCCCACTTCGTCGCGGGCGGGCCGGCTTCCGCCGCCGGCGTGGTCACCGCCGCGGGCGGCGGGGTGACGGGGGCGGAAGCCGCGGAAGCATTCACGGGCGGAGCGGCGACCGCGGCTGGGACCGCCGGCGACGTCCTCGCGAGCGGTTTGGCGAACACGCGACTCCAGTCGCGCGCCATGCTCACCACCTGCCAGTCGTACCTCGCCGCCGCATCGAGCGATTCGTTCGCGGGCTCGCCGTACGCCATCTCGCGGTCGGCGTCGTCGTGCAGCACGAGCAGCTGGAGGCTCGGGCGGTCGCCGGCCTGCGACCACCGCAGCATCTCGATGTCGCCGGTGGTCCCCACGTTGCCGACGGCGAGGATCGGCCGGCGGCCGATGTGCTCGCCGATGCTCACGGGCTTCCGCTCCTCGTCGTTGAGCACGTGCAGCTGCGGCAGGACGACGAGGTCGAGCCGGCGGTTGGGATGCTTGTCGTTGGCCGGCGACGGCTCCTCCACCTCCCGCAGTTCCGTCAGCGGCCGCGAGGCGATCACCCGCTCCGGCGGAGTCCCATACCAGATCTCGGCCGCGGGCCGCATGAAGTGCACGCCGCTGCCCGAGCAGATCCAGACGGTGAACCCCTGGCTCTCCAGGAGGGCGAGCAGCTCCTTCATGGGCTGGTAGACCACGTCGCCGAGCGGCACGCCGAACACCGGATGCCGGGCGGTTCGGACGAAGTCCCGGGCCTCCGCCTCGAGCTTCTCCTCGGGCACGCCCGCGAGGGTCGCGAACGTCAGATCGGTGAAGAACTTCTTGCCCAGGCGGCGGATGAACTCGAGATCCCCGGTCAGCAGGGTCGCATACGGCTCCTCGTGGGCCAGCTCCGGCCGCCGCTCCACGAGCCGGCGGACCTGGTCGACGAGAAACATCCCGTGGAGCACCGGCTTCTCGCAGACGAGCGTGCCGTCGTGGTCGAAGACCGCGATCCGCTCCGGTCGCGGCACGAACGTCGGCGCCGCCTCGTCGGTCACCGCCTTGACGAACGCCAGGATCGCCCGCTTCGCCGCGCCGTCGTTCCACGAGGGCAGCGGATCCCCCGGCTTCGCCGGGGCGACGCCGGCCGCCACGGGTTCCTGCACCGGCACGGCCGCCGGCTTGGTGCCGAGCCACACGGCGGCGGCCAGGAGGCCGAGCGCCACCAGCGGGATCGCCACCGCGGAGGTCGCCGAGGGCTTGTCCCCGTGGCTCCCCTCGCCGGCTGGGCCGTGGTCCTGGCGATGGTCATGGTCGGTGTCGCGCATCATGGCTCGCTGCTCCTGCGGTCGGTGATCGCCGGATCACGATACCGTGCGCCCTCGCGCGATGCGAGGAACGCGGCACGGCGTCCACCGGACCGCCTCCGCGGGGGGCCGGTTCCCCGCCGGCCGCCCGCGGGGTAATCTCCGCGGCGGGAGGACCGTTCCAGCCCCTGTTCCGGGAGATTCGCCGCATGCTCCGTTTCCGTTTTCCGCGCGTCGCCCCCCTGCTCACCTGGCTCGCGATCGCCGCGTGCGCGCGGGCCGACGTGTCGCTCAACGCCATGTTCGGCGACCACATGGTGCTCCAGCAGGGCATCGCCAACCGCGTCTGGGGAAAGGCCGACCCCGGCGAACGGGTGACGGTGTCGTTCGCCGGCCAGACGAAGGGCGTGCAGGCGCTCCCCGACGGGACCTGGCAGGTGCTGCTCGATCCCGTGAAGGACTACGGCGGCCCGCACACGCTCGCCGTGAAGGGAACCACCAACGAGGTCGCGTTTACGGACGTGCTCGTCGGCGAGGTCTGGGTCTGCTCCGGGCAGTCCAACATGCAGTGGGCGGTGAACCAGGCCAACGATCCCGACCTCGAGAAGGCCGCCGCCCGCTTCCCGAACATCCGCTTGATCTCGGTGCCGCAGGTCGGCACGCAGGAGCCGCAGCACACCTTCAAGGGGGCGTGGCAGGTCTGCTCGCCGGAGACCGTCGGCGACTTCTCCGCCGTGGGCTACTTCTTCGGCCGCCAGCTCCACCAGACGCTCGGCGTGCCGGTGGGGCTCATCGACAATGCCTGGGGCGGGAGTGCGGCCGAAGCCTGGGTGCGGCGGGACAAGCTCGAGGCCCATCCGACGCTCGCGGCGATCCACGAGAAGTGGGTCAAGGAGGAGGCGAAGTTCGACGAGGCCAAGGCCGAGTTCGAGAAGAAACTGGCCGCCTGGAAGGCGGGGGCGGACAAGGCCAAGGCCGAAGGCAAGCCCGAGCCGGGCGGCAAACCCGACCCGCGGCAGCACCCGGCCGAGAGGATGAAGGGCAACGCGCGGCCCGGCAACATCCACGCCGGGGTGCTCACGCCCTCGATCGGCTACGGCATCAAGGGGGCGATCTGGTACCAGGGCGAGTCGAATGCCGGCCGGGCCTATCAGTACCGGGAACTCTTCCCCTTCATGATCAAGACGTGGCGCGAGGAGTGGGGGCTCGGCGACTTCCCCTTCTATTGGGTGCAGCTTGCCGACTTCAAGGCCGAGAAGGCCGAGCCGGCGGAGAGCGACTGGGCCGAACTCCGCGAAGCCCAGACCATGACGATGAAGGCCCTGCCGAAGACCGGCGAAGCCGTGATCATCGACCTCGGGGAGGGCAAGGACATCCACCCCATGAACAAGCAGGGCGTGGCCAAGCGGCTCGCCCGCTGGGCGCTCGCCGAGACCTACGGGGTGGGCGGCATCGCCTGCCGGAGCCCGCTCTACAAGGGCATGGAGAAGGACGGGGCGAGAATCGTGCTGGCGTTCGACCACCTGCCGAACGGCAAGGGGTGGCGGCCGTTCGACGTCAACGAGCCGATCGGGTTCACGATCGCCGGAGCGGATCGGACGTTCGTGCCGGCCAAGGCCCGGATCCGTGACGACGGCCGCATCGAGGTCTGGAGCGACGCCGTGGCCGAGCCCGTGGCGGTCCGCTATGCGTGGGCCGACAACCCCGTGTGCAACCTCTACGCCGGCAACGGGCTGCCCCTCACGCCGTTCCGCACCGACGACTTCCCGGGTGTGACCGCCGACGCGAAGTGACTGTGCGCTTCGGCCGCGACCGGATACCCTGAACGCGATCGTGCCGAGCCTCGCCCCGAAGGCATGGCGGGCGGCCGAATCCATCGCCAGGAGGGTGAGCCGTGAAGCGGCAGGGAATCTCGGTCATCGCCATGTCGGCCGCGGGACTGGCGGCCATCGTGGGCGGCTGCTCGACGCGGATCGAGCGCGGGATCGGCAGTGCCCCCGCCGAGCCCGAGTTCCGGGCAGCGGCCGAGCCCGGACGCACCATTGCGCCCGGCCTCGTGCCGGTCGTGATCGCCCAGCCCCACCCCTTCCGGTCCGCCGAGCCGCTGCGGCACGCAGCGGCCGAGCCCCGACGACTCGCCGCCGCCCAGGGCCGTGCGATCGGTGACACCGAGGCCTCGGTGCGGGGCATGATCAATGCCTATCAAGAGGCCTTCAACCGGCACGATGCCGTCGAGCTCGCAGCCCACTGGGCCACGGCCGGCGAAAACGTCGATCTCGCGTCGGGTGACGTCACGCAGGGCCGGGACGCGGTGCGGGGCGTGTTTTCCGCGCTCTTCGCCGACGACATGGCCGCCGCCATCGAGATCGACGTCGCTGCGGTCCGCCCCGTGCGGGCCGACGTGGCCGTCGTGGACGGCACGTCACGGATCACCTTCGGCGACGGGGCCACGTCGGGCAGCCGATTTTCGGCGGTCGCCGTGCGACAGTCGGGCCGCTGGATGTTCGAGAGCGTCCGGGAATCACCCTGGCCGGAGGCGTCGACCGCGCCGCGGGAGCTCGAGCAGCTCGGCTGGCTCGTCGGCATGTGGGAGGACGTCGGCCCGGGGATCACCGCCGGCACCACCTGCCACTGGACGACGGGCCGCGGCTTTCTCGTTCGCCGGCACGTCGTCACGGGCGGTGGGGGCGTCGCCGAGCCGTCCGCCGACGTGCCCGGACTGCTCCCGCCGGGCGACGTCGCGCCGCGGGAAGTGACCGAGATCATCGGCTGGGATCCCGAGCGGGGTCAGCTCCGCTCGTGGGTGTTCACCGCGGCCGGACGCTTCGCCGAGGGCACGTGGACCCGCGAGGGTGACGCATGGCGGGTGCGGCTCGACGGCCGCGGCGGCGACATGGGCCGGTCCTGCGAGTTCGTCGTGGGCCACCACGGCGGCGACGGCCTCACGGTGCGCGGCTCCGCCGACGGCCTGGCCGCCGACCTGGTGCCCGTCTGCGACTTCGTCCGCACCGCCCGCTGAGCCGTCCGTTACCGCCGCTCAGCGGCGGGTGGACTTCGAGGTGGCCATCTGCGGCCGCTTGACGAAATACACCTTGGGGTCGTCGATCACCCACGGCGTGCTCCACGTCTTCCCGTCGTCCTGCGTGCAGACGTTGAAGAAGAACGTCTTCACGATTTCCGTGCGGTAGCCGTAGGGATACTGCGACGTGATGTGGTCGTCCATCGTCAGCTCGTCGACGCCCGGGCTGGCGAAGTAGTGCACCATGCCGTCCGGCGAGAACGACATCCCGAGCGTCCACCAGCCGAGCTCTTCGACCCGCGGCCCCCTGATCTCGCCGCCGTTGCGGCCGCTGCGGACGCGGATGTAGGCGCCGTCCTCCTTGTAGCGGCCGTCGTGGCTGCTCTCGAAGCAGACGAACATGCCCGGCCAGTATTCCTCCAGGCCGAACCGCCCCTCGTCGGGATGATCGTCTCCCGTGATGATCGCGTGGGTGAAGCAGCCGGCCCGGAAGCCGAAGCTGGGTCCGCTGCGATTCTCCCACTGCTCGAACGGCGGCATGTACACCCGGACGGTCAGGCTCGGACTGTCGGCCACCGACATGCTCCGGCCGGTGTACTTCCCGAGGTTGTAGATCAGGTCGTCCTGCTGCATGGTGTAGGTGACCCGGCCGGGGATGCCGCCCCGCAGCGTGGCCACGAGCAGGCCGTGCTCGCTTCCCTCGAGGCCCGGGGCGGGCAGATCCACCCGCTTGACCACGTCGGGGGTGCCCCGCTTCGGCCCCTCGAACCAGCGGCCGTTGGTGCTCTTGCCGAGCGGCCCCCGCATCCGCTTGTCCTGCTCCTCCGAGCTCTTCGGGTGGTTGTAGCGCCACGTCCACTTCTCGTCCTCGAAGTCGTCGACCACGTTCTTGACGAGCGAGCCTGTGCCCGGGAGCAGAACCGGCTTCTTGGGGAGCGGGGGCTGCGCGGCCGCGGCGGCCGGCTTGGGCTTCGCGGCCGTCGGTCGGCCGCTCGTGCCGGCGGCCACGGCCGCGGCGGCGGTCGCGACGACGAGCGCCGTGGACGCCATCGTGAGGGCGATCGAGGGAAGGAATGAACGCTTCATGGTGCCGGTTCTCCGGAGCGCGAGTGCTGCGTGCAGTGGACGTATCGGACGGACGCTGCCGGTCGATCAGCCGGCGGCCGCACGCGCGGACGGGGCGACCGGCCCCACCCCGTCCCCGCAGCCACGCGTCGTGCCCGTAGCCCACGCCGACGTCGCCGCCTGCCCAGACCCCCGGGGGCGGTGTTCGCCTGTCGCCGCCTGAGAGTCGTCTGGCGGCGGACGCGGAAAACCGTCACATATCCGTCCCCGAACGACGGGCCGGAGGGGCCCCGTTCGTGCCCTGGTGAACGGAATCATGAGGCCAACACTCTCTCGGATTCGACGCACTCCCGCGGCGGCCGGCGCGGTCGCCATGTGCCTGACGTGCCTGACCGCCTTCGGGGCTGAAGCCCCGCGGTCGCACCTCGTCCCGGCCGGCAAGGCCACGGGCGCGCCGCGATCGCGGGCGTCGCTGGGCCTCACGCTCACGCGTGCCTCCGGGGTGCTGCGGCAGCAGCTTGCTCTCTCGCGCGGGGCCGGCCTCGTCGTGGAAGCGGTGGCTCCCGGGTCCACCGCGGCCCGGATCGGACTCGCCCAGCATGACGTGCTGGTGCGGCTCGACGACCAGCTCCTCGTGCTTCCCGAGCAGTTCGACGCACTCTTGGAATCGGCCCCGGACGACACGCTGCTCGCCTGCACGGTCCTCCGCGGCGGCCGTGAGGTCGTCGTGCCGCTCGGCCCCGGCGCCGAATCCCTCGCCGGACTGCCCCGTGGCTCCGCCGCGAACGGCGGCCTGCGACCCACGCCCTCCGCGCTGGCGATCGTCGAACAGGCGGCACCGAAGGCGGGGCCACTTCCGGCGACGCCCCTCCGTCGGCTGGCCGACGAGACCCTCGTGCGACAGGACCCCGACTACCAGATCCGCCTGACGAGCGGCGACGAGACGCGGCTGGTGGTGTCGGACCCCAAGGGCATCGTCGTGTTCAACGACACCATCGACACGCCCGAAGGCCGTAGCCGCATGCCCCCGGTGGTCCGCGAACGGGTCGTGGCCATGGAGCGGATGCTCGAGGGCCAGCGGCCGATGCCGACCGCGGCCCGCGGCGGACAGGACGCCGTTGCCGAGGTCGGCAGCCTCGACGTCAAACCCGTGGAACTGCGGTGACGCGCCGCTACCAGTTCGTCTGGGCGACGTCGCGCGACCAGCTGCCGACGGTCGGGGTCGAGCGGGGCCGTGACGCCGTCATGCTCCGCCATGGATCGGGCCCCGTGAACGTGCCGCCCGGCAGCCGCACGACCCAGGGTCCGGCCCCTCGCGACATGCGCGCGAACGACTCCTCCAGCTGCCGGCGCTGCAGTTCCTGCTGCCGGCGGATGCGGCGACGGTCTGCCTCGGCGGTCGCCGTGGCGTAGGCGATGCGGGCCTGCTGCGAGGCCTCCGCGGCGGTGTGGATCGCATCCTCGTACCGCTGCCGCTCGAGGAGCGACCGCGCGGAGTCGATGGCCGCCGCCGCCGAACGGACGTCGGCCTGCACGCCCTCGGCATACCAGGCCGCCACCCGCCGGACGAGCGCGTCGGTCTCGTCGATGTCGTTGGCCGCCTGCCTGGCGAGCCGCTCGTCCTCGTCGGCGAGCTGCTCACCCCGCGAGACGGCGGCGTCGGCGGCCTCGATCAGCCGGGTCGCCTGCCTCGGGTCGGGACGGGCGATGGCCATGCCCTGGTCGGCGACCTCGATGATCCTCCCGGCCTCGCGGCAGCGCTCGTTGGCGCTCACGCGGTCGGTCCGCTGCCGCTGCAGCCGCCGGGCCAGCGTCGTCACCCGTTCGACGGCCCGGTCCCGCCTGCCCGGCAGGGCCGACCGCAGGTCGTCGAGCTCCGCGAGGCGGTCGGTGACGGCGGCGACGCAGCCTTCCACCCAGTCTTCCTGCCGCACGACCTCCTCCAAGAGGGCCACGGCGCGGAGGTAGTGCTGCCGTTCCGGGGCCAGCGCGGCACGGGCTTCGTCGATCAGCGACTTCACCCGCAGCAGGCCGTCGTCCGCCCGCTCCACGTTGTCCGCGACGTCCGTCCACGCGTCCGACCCGTAGGCGGAAGCCATCCGGTCGCGAGCGTCGGCCGCCCGCCGCCGGGCAGCGACGAGCGCCTCAACGCGGGCCACGCACGCCGGCAACAGCTCCTCGGCCTTCGCCCGCGCGGCGACCACGCTCTCGACGAGGGCCGCCGCCTCGGCCGTGGCCTGCTCCGCCCGCTCGACCTGGCTGGCCGCGGCCTCCGTCTCGCCCGCGTCGAGCAGCTGGGCGGCCATGCCGGCATGGGCCACGGCGGCCGCCAGGCGGTCATCCGGATTGGCGCCCGGCTCGTCGAGCAGCCAGCCCTCGGCGCGGCGACCGCGGACGCGGGCCACGACCTCGTCGTTGGTCGCGACGGCCCGCTGCCTGCGATCGTCGACCGCCTCGAGGGCATCGACGCGCGCCACCGTCGCATCGAGGGCCGATTGCGCCTCCGCGAGCCCGCCCCGGGCCGCGATCGGATCCGACTCCACCACCTCGCCCGACCGCTGGCGGCCCCGCGTCACCTCCGCGACCGCCGCCTGGAAGGTCGCATTGGACCGGCCGCGGCCGGCCACGGCCTCCAGCCGGCCGCCGGCCGCGGCCAGCGCGGCGTCGAGCGCCGTCGCCGCCTCTCGCGCCTGTTCGTGGGCCGTCTCGAGCGCGTCGAGGGGCGCCTTGCACTCGGCCGCGACGTCGTGCAGGGGCGGACGCGCCTCCGCGGAGTCGAGCAGCCCGATCGCCTCGTCGGCCGCGGCGGTGCCGAGAAACCACTCCGAGTCGACCTTCGCCTGCGCCTTCTCCCAGACATCCATCAGGCCGAGCCAGCGCTCGCGGTAGCGGCGAATCGCCCCCTGCACGCCGTCGTACGTCGACTGCGTCATGCCCTGCATGGGTGTCTGGAAGTCGGGATCCGCGTGCGGCAGCATCCGGTGCCGCTCCTGCTCGGCGTCGAGCAGGTCGGAGAGCGCGACCACCTCCCCCTTGAATGCCGCGAGCTTCTCGCGGGCCTCGCGCAGGCGGCGTTGATGCCGCGTCCACTGCACGGCGAGGCTGCCGAGGAGGCCGGCGGCACCGAGGCCGGCGAGGCCCAGCGGCAGCGTTCGCGTGCGAAACACGCGGGCCGACTCGGCGGCCTGCCGCCGGTTCGCTTCGCGGTCGTGGACCCAGTGTTCGGTCGCGGCCACGAGGTCGGCGAGCCCGGCGTCGAGCTGGCCGTCCTTGGCCCGCGGCCGGAAGGATTCGGCAATCAGTTCGTTGAGCACGACGTCGGAACGGAGACCCGCGGCCTCCAGCGCCCACGGCACGTCCATGGCGATCTGCCGGGCCCCCACGTCGAGCACGATCGTCACGTCACCGGCCGGATTGAACCCGCCGTCGGAGGCATCGGCCTCCCGTCGCCAGCGTTCGACGACCTTCTCGAGGAGACCGCGGGCGTCTTCGGCACCGGTCACCCCGTCGACGACGACCACGCGGTAATCGCGGCCGGTCTTCTGCTTCGCCTCGGCGATCGCGGCCCGGGTCTTCGCGAAGTCTTCCTGCACGCCGCTGACGAACACCCGCGGGGGATCGGTGCGGGACGGGGCGGCGGGGATCGCGGTCTCATCGCCGTGGGCGACGGCACACGCGACGGCAGCGACGACGAGGCCGGACAGCCACTCACGCATCGGGTTCATGACGTTCTGGGCTCCTGGTGCACGAAGGAAGACTGGACGAAGACGGACGGGTTGGCGACGTCAGAGTGTAGCCCGCTCGGCATGCCCCACCGCGCACGGGAGGGTGACGCACGGCAGCCGGCAGGCGGTGGCGGCCTGCTGCACGACGGCGACCACCGCCGCATCGCCGGCGGCGACGAGGACTGCGGCGCGGAGCGACTCGGCCTCGGCCGCGATGGCCGCCACCGCGCCGGCCGCGGGATGACCGGCGTCGAGCACGCGATGCAGCCAGCCTGCCGCCGCGAAGGCCTCGGCCCAGGCCGGAGCCAGGCGGGAGATCGCCGCGGCGTCGGCGACGACCAGCACCGGCCCCGCGAGCCCCGCCGCCCGGAGCAGCGGCACCGGGTCGCCCCACCCGGTCTCCGCGGTCGATGCATGCCCGCCGCTCATGCCGCTCATGCCGCTTTAGAATCCGCCGATGTCGTCGGCGGTCACCCGGGGCGTCGGGGGAGCCAGCGGCGTCGTGGGACGTGGGGCGAGCGGCGACCGCACCGAGGGCAGAAAGCCGCCGCGGGCGGGGCGACCCGTTCCCGACAGGACCGGCCGCCCGAAGGCGGACCGCGGCAGCCCCGCATTCAGGTCGGGCTTCGGCGCGAGTGAACCGTACCCGGATCGCGCCGCCGGCGCGCCGGCCCGGGCGCCGCCCGTCAGCGCTCCCGGCCGCGATCCCGTCGGTGCCGGACCGGCTGCCGAGGAGCGGGCGGCGCCGGCCTTCCCGGCGGCGGCCGAGCCGGACGACAGGGTGGACGGCAGTCTCGGCACCGCGGGGCCGCTCGGCGTGGGGCCGACCTTGGGCACCCGCGTGCCCGGGGGAGCCTTGTCGTCCGCCGCCCGCGGCCGCGGCTCCGGAGCCTCGGCGCCGGGCGCGGCGGTCTCGGCGGCGGCATCCTCCGGCATCTCGTCGCTGACGACCCGTGGCTTGCCGGTCAGCGGATCGATGCCGGTTCCGAGCTCCGTCTCCATCCGCGCCCGTCGCATCCGCGCCCGCGCGACGTTGGCCTCGGAGGCGTCGATCGTGCCGTTGCCGTCGAGATCCCACTGCCGCACGAGCTCCTCGCGGGAGACGCCCAGGGCCGGGCCCTGCGGGATGACGGCCCGGCTGCGGAGGCCACCGGTCGGATCGATCTCGGCGGGCCCCTCGACGCCGTGAGACGGACTGCCGATGCCGAGGCCGATCGCCAGCAGGATCACGAGCGCGGCGACGGCGCGAGGAGGGCGTGGAAGACGCACGGCTGGATCTCCGGGGACGGTCGGCGCGACACGCGGCGGAAGCGTCATCCTAGCGTCGGCGCGGAGGCCGTCGCCAGCGCCGCGGCCACCCGGGCCGCCGCGGCCGCTTCGTCGCCCCCGCAGGCCGCGAGCTCCCGGGCGGCGACGTGGCAGTGCACGACATGGCCGCCGGCCGCGGCCGGCGGCGGATCGGTGGTGCGGCAGATCGGCTCGGCCAGCGGGCACCGGGGGTGGAACCGGCAGCCGGCCGGCGGCCGCGCCGGACTGGGCACGTCGCCGGTCAGCACGATGCGGCGGCGGCGCTGCCGGGCGTCGACCGACGGCACGGCGGAGAACAGCGCGATCGTGTACGGGTGGAGGGCACGGCGGCGGAGGTCGGCCGCGGCGGCCCGCTCCACGATCCGCCCCAGGTACATCACGGCCACCTCGTCCGCGACGTACTCCACGGCCGCCAGATCGTGCGAGATGAACAGGTAGGTGAGGCCGAGCCGTTCGCGGAGCTCGACGAGGAGATTCAGCACCTGCGCCTGGATCGAGACGTCGAGGGCCGAGATCGGCTCGTCGAGGACCACGAACTCCGGCTCGAGCACCAGCGCCCGGGCGATCGCGATCCGCTGCCGCTGGCCACCGGAGAACTCGTGGGGATACCGGTCGAGCGCGGCGGCCGGCATGCCGGTGCGGTCGAGCGCCGACCGCATGCGTTCCAGCCGCGCCGCCGGATCGCCCAGCCGATGGATCACGAGACCCTCCTCGAGGATCCGCCGCACGGTCATCCGCGGATTGAGCGAGCCGTACGGATCCTGGAACACGATCTGCATCCGGCGGCGCAGGCCGCGGAGCGGCGCGCCGCGGAGCGCCCGGACGTCGTGCCCCGCGACCACGACGCGGCCGCCGGTCGGCTCCACGAGCCGCAGCAGGCTCCTGCCGACCGTGGTCTTGCCGCAGCCGCTCTCGCCCACGAGGCCGAGCGTGCGACCGCGGGGGATCGTGAAGCTCACGCCGTCGACGGCGCGGACCGCGCCCACCTGCCGGCGCAGCAGCCCGCGGCGGATCGGAAAGTGCGTCTCGAGGTCGTGGACCACGACGAGCGGCTCGGCCGATGCGGTCATGCCGGCACGCCCTCCACCGCGGCCGGGTGCGGCTCGCCCAGCCGGGTCGCGTAGTGGCAGCGGACGAAGTGGCCGGGCTCCACCTCGCGGAGCTCCGGCGGCGGGCCACCGCAGGCCGGGCCGTCGGGGCCGCCCGCGGCCCGCGCGTGGCCGCAGCGGGGATGAAACCGGCAGCCTTCGGGAAACCGCGTGGGCGGCGGGACCATGCCGGGGATCGTCCGCAAGAGCGGCCGGCGGCCGGCGCCGACGTCGAGATCGGGCCGCGCCGAGAGCAGGCCGATCGTGTACGGGTGCAGCGGCCGCCCGAAGAGCACGTCGGCCGGCGCCCGCTCGACGATCCGGCCCGCGTACATCACCGCCACGTCGTCGCACGTCTCCGCCACCACCCCCAGATCGTGCGTGATCAGCAGGATCGCGGTGCCGAGCCGCCGCCTGAGGTCGCCGAGCAGGTCGAGGATCTGCGCCTGGATCGTGACGTCGAGGGCCGTGGTCGGTTCGTCGGCGATCACGAGGTCGGGCTCGCAGGCGAGCGCCATCGCGATCATCACCCGCTGCCGCATGCCGCCGGAGAGCTGGTGGGGATACTCGTCGAGCCGCCGCTCGGGGTCGGCGAGCCGCACGAGCCTGAGCATCTCGAGCGCGCGAGCCCGGGCCGCCGTCCGGCCGACGGGCCGGTGCAGGAGCACGGCCTCCGCGATCTGATCGCCCACCGTGAACACCGGATTGAGGCTCGTCATCGGCTCCTGGAAGATCATCCCGATCCGCCCGCCGCGCACCGCCCGGAGCGCCGGCTCGGGGAGCGCGACGAGATCGAGCGGGCCCGTCGGCGCGTCGAGCAGGATCGATCCCGACTCGACCACGCCGGGTGCGGCCACGAGGCCGAGGATCGACATCGCCGTCACGCTCTTGCCGCAGCCGCTCTCGCCGACCAGGCCGAGCGAGCGGCCCCGCTCGATCGACAGCGAGACGCCGTCGACCGCCGGCACGCGGCCGTCGGCCGTGTGGAACGCCGTCACGAGATTGCGGACGTCGAGCAGCGGCATGGGCTACTTCCGCGCCTCCCGGAGCCGCGGATCGGTGGCCTCCTGGAGCCCCTCGCCGACGAGGTTGTAGGCCAGCACCGTCAGGAAGATGGCGATCCCGGGAAACACCACGAGCCACCACATCGCCAGGTTCGAGCGGGCCCCGTTGAGGATCGAGCCCCAGCTCGCCGACGGCGGCGGCGGCCCGAAGCCGAGGAAGGAGAGGCCGCTCTCGACGAGGATCGCCGCCGCGATGCCGAAGGTGATCGGCACGAGGATCGGCGCCAGGGCGTTGGGCAGGATGTGGCGGAGCATGATCCGCAGCGGCCCGGCGCCCGCGGCCCGCGCGGCGGTCACGTATTCGGCCCCCTTGAGCCGCAGGAACTCGCCCCGGGTGAGGCGGGCGATCCCCGTCCAGCCGGTGCAGCCGATGATCGCCATCGTGTGCCAGATCGTCGGCTTCTCGATGATCGCCACGATCGCCAGGATGAGGACCAGCGTGGGGATGCACATCACGATCTCGGTGACGCGGCTGGTGACCGCATCGACCCAGCCGCCGAAGTATCCGCCGAGCGCGCCCACGCCGATGCCGATCGCGGCGGCGAGACCCATCGACACGAAGCCGACCAAGAGCGCGACCGTCGTGCCGTGCACCATCTTCGCCAGCACGTCGACGCCGGCCTGGTCGGTGCCGAAGGGATGGGCCCGACTCGGCACGCCCTGGTCCATCGCGGGATTCTCCGGACGGCCCGGCCACTCGTCGGCGCGGACGGCGCGGTAGGGATCCTGGAACACCAGCGGCCAGATCGCCCAGCTGTCGGGATCCTTCGCGGCGAGGTTCTTGGGATAGGTCCCCCGGAACTTGTCCTTGGCGAAAATCGCGGGTTCCAGGCGCCGGTCGAAGTAGCCGAGGCACGGCGCGTAGAGGCGGCCCTTGTAGCGGCAGAGCACGGGCTTCGTGCCCGCGATCGCCGGCGCGAACACCGCGACGGTCACCAGGAAGCCCACGAACCAGAGCGCGGCCATCGCCAGCGGCCGCCGCCGGTAGCGTCGCCAGGCCTCGCCCCAGAATCCCGCGGCCGCCGCCATCAGTCCACGCTCACTCGGGGGTCGACGACGGAATAGAGCAGGTCGGCCAGCAGCTGCCCGAGCAGCGTGAGCACGCTGAACATGAGCGTGAGCCCCATGATCGTCGGGTAGTCGCGCTCGCGAATGCTCTCGAAGAACAGCCGCCCCATGCCCGGCCAGGTGAAGATCTGCTCGATGATGATCGAGCCGCCGACGAGCGACGGCAGCGAGAGGCCGAGGAGCGTCACGAGCGGGATCAGCGTGTTGCGGAAGGCGTGCCGGAAGAGCACCCGCCACGGGCCGGCCCCCTTGGCACGGGCGGTGCGGATGTAGTCCTGCCGCATCGCCTCGGCCATCGTCGCCCGGATGAACCGCGTGTCATAGGCCAGGCTCACGTACGTCTGGCAGACGACCGGCAGCACCATGTGCCGGGCCACGTCGAGGAGCCGTTGTCCGAGCGGCGCGTCGGGGGGCAGGTCGGTCATGCCGAACAGCGGCAGCTCCCAGGCGGTGCCCTTGCTCCACACCGAGAACACGATCTGCAGCAGGAGCGCGGCCACGAAGGTGGGAAAGGAGTAGAGCGCGTAGAGCAGCAGGCTCACGCCCCGCTCGTCGGCGGTGCCCGACCGCGCCGAGGCGTAGAGGCCGATCGGGATCGCGAGCGCCCAGATCAGCAGGAACGCGGTGCCCGAGACGAGCAGCGTGGGGCCGAGCCGTTCGCCGATCAGCGTGGTCACGGGCTGCTTGCGGGTGATCGACCGGCCCAGATCGCCGCGGAGCAGGTTGCCGGCCCACTGCAGGTAGCCCTCCGGCCACGACTTGTCGAGCCCGTAGGCCCGCTGCATCCGCTCGAAGTCGGCGGCGCTCACCTTGCGGCTGGGATCTTCGCCGAGCTGCGCGGTGAGCGGGTTGCCGGGCATCGAGCGGGCCAGCGCGTAGACCACCACCGTGATCGCCACGAGCGTGACGCACCCCAGCACGAGTCGCCGCACCAGGTAGGTGACCATCGCTCACTCGGCCCGCGGCTTCCAGAGGCTGCCGGCCCCGGGGGAATAGTGGTAGGGGCCGCGGGGGCTGAAGACGTAGCCGCGAAGGCTCTTGGAGAAGCCGTAGAAGCTGTTCCGCCAGAACAGCCAGGTGTAGGGCTGATCCTCGTAGAGGATCTCCTGGATGCGGGCGTACTTCTCCGCCCGGCGGGACCGGTCGAGCTCGCGGCGACCCTCGGCGAACAGCCGGTCGACCTCGGGGTTGGAGTAGCCGCAGTAGTTCCGCATCTCGCCGGTCTTCCAGATGTTCTCCGAGGAATCGGGGTCGGTGCCGGATCCCCAGCCGGAGAAGCAGGCCTGGAAGGTCTTCTTCTGCATCATCTCCTGCAGGGCCGTCACCTCCACGGGCCGCACGTTGGCGATCACGCCGATCTGCTCGAGGTTCTCCTTGAGCAGGGTGCAGATCGCGATCCGGAAGGGCTGCTGGTTGACCAGCAGCGTGAACTCGAAGGGCACGAGCCGGCCGTCGATCTCCTTGTCGCGGATGCCGTCGTTGTCGTGGTCGATCCAGCCCGCCTCGTCGAGCAGCGCCTCGGCCCGGTCGAGGTCCTGCTTGGAGGGCTCGAGCTTCTTCGGGCCCGCCATCCACGACCCCGGCGGGAAGGTGCCGGCACAGGGCTGGTAGAGCCCCAGGCAGATCTTCTCGAGCATCCTCTCGTGGTCGAACGCATAGCTCATCGCCCGCCGCACGCGGCGGTCGGCGAAGAAGGGCTCGTTGATGTTCCAGGCGAAGTGGAAGCTCACCCACTCCGGCGCCGTGGCCTTGGTGTTGAGCCGCTCGAAGTCGGCGTCGCCGGTCTGCGTGGTCCACTGCTCCGGCTGCAGGATCATCTCGTCGATCTCCCCCGACTTCAGCGCCAGAAGCGCCGTGTTGGGATCCTCGATGATCCGGAAGCGGATGTCCTTGAAGAAGGGGGGCGCGCGGACCGTCCGGCCGCCCACGGTGCTCCAGCTGTCGCGCCGCCGCAGCACGATCTCCTGCCCCCGCTTGCGGCTCAGGATCTCGTAGGGGCCGCCCGAGACCGGCTTCTCCTCGAGCGCGACGTGGGCGGGGCTGTCCTTGAGGGTCGGGTCGTCCTGCCACGTCTTCTCGTAGACGTGCTTGGGGAGCACGGGGAAGTTGATGTTCCAGACGTTCGTCGCCAGCGGCTCCTCGTGGAAGAACACGAGCGTGCGGTCGTCGTAGGCGTGCACGCCACGGAGCTTGTCGGTGCCGTTGCGGACGGCGGGCACGGGCACCCGCGGATCCATGATCACGGCGTAGGTGAAGGCGACGTCGTGGGCGGAGATCGGCGCGCCATCGCTCCACACGAGGTCGTCCCGGATCACCACCTTGTCGAAGAGCCCGTCGGCGCTCGTCTGCCAGCTGACCACGGTCTCCGAGTTCGCGAACGGCTCGAGGCCCCGGTCGAACGAGAACAGCCCGAAGCCGGTGAGCCCCAGGATGTCGAACTCGGCGCTGGAGCTGATCAGGATCGGGTTGGTGCTGCCGAGGTCGCCGGTGACGTGCCGGTCGATGCGGGCGTCGAGGTAGGCCTGGCCTTCCTCGGGCAACCGGCCGAGAGCCGAGAGGATGAGGGCGTTGGCCTGCGGCGAGTCGTTTCGCGTTTCGAGCGCGTCGGCGACGCTGCCGAGCAGCGGCTCCTTCGCCTGCTCTTCCCGCAGGAGCCGGAGGGCGTCCTTCACGGGGCGTTCGATCCACCGCGCATCGCGGTCGAGCGACTCGAGGGGCGGCGGCTCGAAGGCGACGACCGGTTGCGGTGTCCCCTGGTCGAGCGCGGGCACCTGGGTCGCTGGCGCCTCGGGCTCCGCCACGAGCCGGCCCTTCTCGGACCGGCCGCACCCCGCGACCGCCAGGAGCAGGATCACCACGACCGCCGCGGCGCTCCGCGGGCGAGAGATGCGGCCGATCACCTGGCTGACGGGGATGGGCATGCATCGCCTCCGGACTGCGGAAAACCCCGATGCTACGTGGCCCGGCGGGCCGCGGTCAACATTCACCGCCGGCATCAGTCGGGGAACTTGTGCCCCAGCTTCTCGCGCTTCGTGGCGAGATACCGCTCGTTGAACTCGTGCACCGGCGGCAGGATCGGCACCTGGTCGACCACCTCCAGATCGAAGCCGCCGTAGATGAAGGCGTCGGTCTTCTTGGGGTTGTTGGTCAGCAGGCGAACCCGCCGCAGGCCGAGGTCCTTGAGGAGCTGGATGCCGATGCCGTACTCGCGGGCGTCGGCCTTGTACCCGAGGGCGAGATTCGCCTCCACCGTGTCGAGCCCGCGGTCCTGCAGCTGGTAGGCCCGGATCTTCTCCACCAGCCCGATGCCGCGGCCCTCCTGGGGCAGGTAGACGAGCACGCCGCAGCCCTCGCGGCCGATCATCTCGAGCGCGAGGTGCAGCTGGTCGCCGCAGTCGCACCGCAGGCTGTCGAGCAGGTCGCCGGTGAAGCACGACGAGTGGAGCCGCACCAACGGCGCGGTCGCCCCCGCGACGTCTCCCATCACCAGCACGATCGGCTGCTGCGTCTCGTACTTCACGCCGTAGGCCGCGATCCGGAACCGTCCCCACCGGGTCGGCAGGTCGGCCTCGGCGATTCGCTCCACGAGGTTCTCGCGCGCCCGCCGATGGCGGATCAGCTGCTCGATCGAGATGATCTCCAGGCCGTGCCGCGCGGCGAGCGCGAACAGGCCGTCGCGGTTGGCCCGGTTGCCGGAGTCGTCGAGGATCTCGCAGATCACCCCGGCCGGCGGCCGGCCTGCCAGCCGCGCCAGATCGACGGCCGCCTCGGTGTGTCCCGCGCGGCGGAGCACGCCGCCTTCCTTGGCCACGAGCGGAAACAGGTGCCCCGGGCGGACGAAGTCGGCCGGCACGCTCGCGGGGTCGAGGATCGCGGCGACGGTCGCCGCCCGCTCCGCGGCGGTGATGCCGGTCTTGGTGGAGCGGTGGTCGACCGGCACGGTGAACGCGGTGCCCAGCGGCGCCGAGTTGGTCGCCACCATCATCGGCAGGTCGAGCCGCCGGGCCACGTCGGGCAGGATCGACATGCAGACCTGGCCGCGGCCCTCGCGGATCATGAAGTTGACCACCTCGGGGGTGGAGGCGTCGGCCGCGCAGACGAAGTCGCCCTCGTTCTCGCGGTCCTCGTCGTCCGCC
Source organism: Pirellulales bacterium (assembly GCA_044337845.1). GTDB lineage: Bacteria > Planctomycetota > Planctomycetia > Pirellulales > UBA1268 > QWPN01. The sequence continues at coordinate 18,928 of JBIIMU010000006.1, forward strand.
ACGATCACGACCGAGCCGCGGGCGATGGCGGCGATGGCGGCATCCACGGACGAGAAACGGGTGGGCATGGGCGGGCACCGGGCGGGTGTGTGGGAACCGGCGTCATTATAGGATGCAGCCGGTGGCTGCCCGGGCGGGCCGCCCCGGACGCGTGGATCCGAACGATGCTCGATCGCGAGGAGTACATCGAGCAGGGCTACCTGTTCCGGTCGTTCGGGGAGCGGATCGTGGCGGGAATCGCGGCCCAGGAGGCGCTCGTGGCCATCGGCCAGGAGGTGCTCGCCACCTCGAAGCTCCCGATGGCCCTCGACTACCTGGCCGGCGAGCTCAAACTCGTGGGCACGCTGTCGACCGCGATGGCGCGGCTGCCGCACTACTTCACGGCCTTCCAGACGTTCGTGATCGCCACCGCCGAGGAGGAAGGGGGCCGGTTCGACATGCGGACGGCCCTGGCGATGCTCGAGCGGGAGGCGACCTACCGCGCCGAGGGGGCGACGCCGCAGGGGCTGTTCCTCTATCGCTTCGAGTGCCTCTCCCGCAACCGCCTCGACTACGCGCGGGGCCTGGCCGCGATCGCCGCCGACGACGTCTTCGACGCCGACTGGAAGGCGTGGATCGGCACGGTGGCGCGGCAGGTGGGGCTGATCGACCTGGCCGACCTGGTGTACGTGCGGAGTCCCGAGTATTGGCGGGTCGGGAAGCGTGACGCGGCCGCGGCCGGCCGTCCGGGGCCCGAGCCGGATCGCGCGATCCTGTTCGGCGAGAAGGAAGGCCGGATCGCCCGGGCCAACCGTGGGAAGGACCCGATGTTCTTCTTCGCGGCGCTCCAGCGGCAGCTCGGCTACCCTTCCGTCCCGCGGGTGAGTCCGGTCGCGCCGTCGGCCGAGTCGCCGGCGCTGCTGGCGCGGCGGCTCGAGCGGCTCGAGATGCGGGTCAAGCTCCTCGAGGAGGAGTCGCGGGGTGGCATCGATCTCTCCCGGTTCGATCCGAAAAACTTCCCGATCTCCCGCGACGAATGACCGCTCCGCTCCGCGCCGACGCGGCGCACGTGACCGAAGCCGCGATCGCCGCCGTGCGGCCGGAGACGCTCCTGCCGCGGCGGCTCGCGTGGCGCGGCGGCGAGCTCCTGCTCGACGGTCGGCCGTTCTCCACGCCCGTGCGGCCGACGGGCCGGATCGCCGTGGTGGGCGGCGGCAAGGCGGCCGCGGGCATGGCCGCCGCGCTCGAGACACTCCTGGAGAGCGGCGCGCTGGGGCTCGTGAGCGTGCCCAAGGGCTGCGGCCGCATGCTCGAGCGGATCGAGGTTCGCGAGACGCGGCCGGCGGCCGCGAACCTGCCGACCGGCGCGGTGGTCGAGGCGACCCGCGCGATGCGCGGGCTGCTTGAGTCCCTGGGCCCCGCGGATCTCGCGGTGGTGGTCGTGACCGGCGGCGGCTCCGCGCTGCTCGAGGAGCCCGCGGCGGGCGTGGAGCTCGCCGACGTGATCGCGGTCACGAGGTTTCTCTCCGCGGCGGGGGCCGACATCCGCGAGCTCAACGTCGTCCGCCAGGCGGTCAGCCTCGTCAAGGCGGGCGGCCTCGCGCGGGCGTGCACCGCGGGTCGGCTCGTGGCGGTCGTGCTCTCCGACGTGATCGGCGACCCGCTCGACCTGATCGCCTCGGGGCCGTGCATGCCGGTCGGCCCCGCCCCGGATGCCGCCCTGGCGATCCTCCGGCGGCACGCGGCGGTCGAGGTGGCGCCGCGCGTGACGCGGCATCTCGAGCGGACGGTGGCGGTGGCGGCGCCGGCCGCGCCGGACGGCGCGTGGACCACGCCTGCGGGCTGCCGCGTCAGCCACGTGCTCGTCGGCAGCAACGCGACCGCCGTCGACGCGGCGTCGCGGGCGGCCCAGGAGCTCGGCTACGACGTCACGACGCGACACGCCGCCGCGGTGATCGAGTCCGCGGACGACGTGGGCCGCCGGCTGGCGACGGAGGCGGCCGGTCTGGTGGCCGCCGCCCGTCGCGACGGCCGCCCCCGCGCGGTGATCGAGGGGGGCGAGGCGGTGGTGACGCTGCCCCGAGACCACGGCACCGGCGGTCGCAACCAGCAGACGGTGCTCGCGGCGTTCGAGGCCTGGCGGCGCGAAGCGGGGGCGTGGCCCGCCGGGCTCCTGATCGCGAGCGTGGGCACCGACGGCGAGGACGGCCCGACCAACGCGGCCGGCGGCTTCGCCGACGCCGAGGTGGCGACGCGGCTCGCCGCCAACCCCGACCTGCCCCGCGCGATCGGACGCTGCGATGCGGGCCCCGCCCTTGCGGCGGCGGGCGGGCTCGTGGTGACGGGCCCGACGGGCACGAACGTGGCGGACGTGCGGATCGTCCTCGCCCGGCCATGACGGAGCCGCAGGTCCGCATCGCTCACGCGATTGCGGCTTCCTGAAGCCCGAGCTCACGCGATGATGGCTTCCTGAGGCAAACGCACACGATCGCAGCTTCCTGAGGCCTGAACTCAGCGAGGGGCTGCCCGTGCCCCGGGAGCCGGCGTATGACGCCAAGCGCAGCCACGATGGCGAAGCGCCGGCGGCATCCGAGTGAGCCGAGGGCACGATGCCCGAGGCGAACGGCCGGCGACGGGGCATGGGCAGCCCCGAGCCAGCGCCCGAGCCGGCCGCAGGTCCGCATCGCTCACGCGATGGCGGCTTCCTGAAGCCCGAGCTCACGCGATGATGGCTTCCTGAGGCAAACGCACACGATCGCAGCTTCCGCGCAGCGCACTCAGCGGGGCATGGACCGAGCCGCCGGCCGTCAGACGTCGCAGACCTCGACGGCCTGGCGAAGGCCCGCGACGGGATCCCGGGTGGGGATGAACTCGTGCCCCACCCAGCCCTTGTAGCCGATCGACACGAGCTTCCGCAGGCAGGCGGGGAAGTTGATCTCCTGGTTGTCGTCGAGCTCGCCGCGGCCCGGATTGCCGGCGGTGTGCACGTGACCGATCACGTCCTGGCACTGCTCGATGCGGCGGATCAGGTCGCCGTTCATGGCCTGCACGTGGTAGAGATCGAAGAGCATCTTCACGCGGGGCGACCCGACGCGGCGAACGATCCCGGCGACGTAATCGACGTCGTCGCCCTGGTAGCCGGGATGGCCCTTCATGGGGTGCGTGTCGTCGCGGGTGTTGAGGTGCTCGAGGCAGATCGTGATCCCCTTCTTCTCGGCGTGCAGGGCGAGCTGCTTGAGCCCCTTGACGCAGTTGTCGGCCCCTTCCTCCGCGGAGATCTCGCCGCTCGTCGGGTCTTCGGCGTCCCGCCACTTGTAGCCGGTGAACGCGATCACCGAGGGGGTGCCGAAGTCGGCACAGGCGTCGATCGTCCGCGTGGTGCAGTCGATCACCTGCTCGTGGTAGCGGGGGTTGTTGAGCCCCTTCATGAAGGGCGCGCCCGGCATGCCGTTCATGGCGATCGCCGAGGTCAGGCCGTGCTTCTTGATCGTCGGCCAGGTGTCGGGGGCCGAGAGCTCGATCGACGTCACGCCCAGCTGCCTGGCGACCTCGCAGGTGCGGTCCATGTCCCACTTCTCGCCGGCCACGTTGAAGCACCAGAAGACGATCGAGTGGTTGATGTTTCCCTTGAGCG
>JBIIMU010000152.1:0-6427 GCA_044337845.1 Pirellulales bacterium
GGCCGAGTTGACGGTCTGGATCTCCGCCTGGCCGCCGGTCATCTGCATCTGGGCGCAGGCGGGGCCGGCGAGGGCGGCGGCGACGGCGGCCGCGAGGCATGGCAGGGCGAGGCGACGCATGGCGAATCCTTTCGCGGGAGCGTGGGAGCGACCGAACGAAAAGCGTATCCCGCGGCCGCGGTCGCGTGAAAGCCCAAACCGGCGGGCCGGGGCGGGTCCGCATCGCTCACGCGATTGCGGCTTCCCGGGGCGGGCTGCTGTCGGAAAGCGTCACGCCGTAAGCCGTACGACCGTACGAGGGGGAGGTCCGCATCGCTCACGCGATTGCGGCTTCCCGGGGCGGGCTGCTACCGGGAAACGTCACGCCGTAAGCCCTCCGACCGCCTCACGCCGGGGTCCGGGTCACCCCAGCCCCGCGTGGGCCTCGAGGATCAGCCGCTCCGTCTCCTCCCAGCCGATGCAGGCGTCGGTGACCGACACCCCATACGCCAGCGCGCCGCGGTCGGCCTGCACCGCCTGGCTGCCCGGGTGGATGTTGCTCTCGAGCATCATGCCCACGATCGACCGGTCGCCGGCCGCCCGCTGGGCGAGCACGTCGCGCCACACGACCGACTGCCGCGTCGGATCCTTGCCGGAGTTGGCGTGGCTGCAGTCGACCACGATCCGCGGCTGGAGCCCGGCCTTCTCCAGCTTCGTGCGGGCCTCCTCCATGACGTCGGCGGAGTAGTTCGACCCCGAGCGGCCGCCGCGGAGCATCAGCACGCCCCACGGGTTGCCCGTGGTGGACACCACGCAGGTGCCGCCGTCGTTGTCGATGCCCAGGAAGCTGTGGGGAGTGCGGGCGGCCAGCATCGCGTCGATCGCCGCCTGGAGCGAGCCGTCGGTGGAGTTCTTGAAGCCCACCGGCATCGACAGCCCGCTGGCCATCTGCCGGTGGGTGGGGCTCTCGGTGGTGCGGGCTCCGATGGCGCCGAGCACGATCGTGTCGGCGATGTACTGCGGCGTGATCGGCTCCAGGAACTCCGTCGCGGTGGGCAGGCCCAGCCGCGCGATCTCGATCAGCAGCGACCGCGCGAGCCGCAGGCCCGTGGCCACGTCGAAGGTGTCGTCGAGATGCGGATCGTTGATCAGGCCCTTCCAGCCGACGGTCGTCCGCGGCTTCTCGAAGTAGACCCGCATGATCACGAGCAGGCGGTCGGCCACCCGGGCGGCGAGCTGGTGGAGCCGGGCGGCGTAGTCGCGGGCGGCGTCGGGGTCGTGGATCGAGCACGGGCCCACCACCGCGAGCACGCGCGAGTCGGTGCCGGCGAGCACCGCCTCGACGGCGGCGCGGCCCTCGAGGATCGTGCGGCGGGCGGCGGCGTCGAGCGGGAGCAGCGCCGCGAGCCGCGATGGCGGCACGAGCGGCTCGAGGCTCCGGATCCGGAGGTTCGACGTCGACGGGTCGGTGGCGTTGGCGGCGGGCATCCACCAACCATACACGACGAATCGGGGCGGGGTTTGACCGAGCGCGGCGCGGCTGGTTCAATCCGGTTCCGGAACGGCCGCGAGCGCGGCCGCAGGATGGCGTTTTCCGGCGGACGGGAAGGAGCTCGCACCGTGACCAAGCACGTGTTCGTGACCGGCGGCGTGGTCAGTTCGCTGGGCAAGGGGCTCACCAGCGCCTCGATCGGCATGCTCCTCGAGGCCCGCGGCCTGCGGGTGAGGATGCAGAAGCTCGACCCCTACATCAACGTCGATCCGGGCACCATGAGCCCGTACCAGCACGGCGAGGTGTACGTGCTCGACGACGGCAGCGAGACCGACCTCGACCTCGGGCACTACGAGCGGTTCACCTCCACGAAGCTCACCCGCGAGAGCAACTACACGACCGGCCAGATCTACCTTTCGGTGATCAACAAGGAGCGGCGGGGGGAGTTTCTCGGCAAGACCGTGCAGGTGATCCCGCACATCACCAACGAGATCAAGGAGGTGGTGAAGAACCTCGCCGACGGCGAGACCGACATCGCCATCACCGAGATCGGCGGCACCGTGGGTGACATCGAGAGCCTGCCCTTCCTGGAGGCGATCCGGCAGATCCCGCTGGAGGTGGGCCGCGAGAACTGCATCTTCATCCACCTCACGCTCGTGCCCTACCTCAAGGCGGCCGGCGAGCTGAAGACGAAGCCCTCCCAGCACTCCGTGGGCCTGCTCCGCCAGATCGGCATCCAGCCCGACATCCTCGTGTGCCGCACCGAGCGGTCGCTCGACGTGTCGGACCGGGAGAAGATCGCGCTGTTTTGCAACGTGCCGCTCGAATGCGTGATCGAGGAGCGCGACAAGGACTTCTCGATCTACGAGGTGCCGCTCTCGCTGCAGTCGAACCGGATCGACGAGCTGATCCTGCGGCGGTTCGGCATCCAGGCCGGGGCCGCCGACCTCGAGGAATGGCACGACATCCTCCACCGGCTGCGGAACCCCGAGCACGAGGTGTCGATCGCGCTCGTCGGCAAGTACGCCGAGCACCGCGACGCCTACAAGAGCATCTACGAGGCCCTCGACCACGGCGGGATCGCCTGCCGCACGCAGGTGCGGGTGCAGCCGATCAAGAGCGAAGACATCGAGCGGGAGGGGGCCGAGCGGCTGCTCGCCGGCTTCGACGGCCTGATCGTGCCGGGGGGCTTCGGCGAGCGGGGCATCGAGGGCAAGGTGGAGGCGATCCGCTTCGCCCGGGAGCGGCGGCTGCCGTTTCTCGGCATCTGCCTGGGGATGCAGTGCGCCGTGATCGACGTGGCCCGCCACTGCGCCGGGCTCGAGGGGGCGCATTCGACGGAGTTCGCCCGCAACACGCCGCACCCCGTGATCTGCCTGATGGACGAGCAGTGCACGGTGGTCGACAAGGGGGGCACGATGCGGCTCGGCGCCCAGCCCGCCGTGCTCGCGGAGGGCACGCGGGCCGCCGCCGCCTACGGCACGACGCGGATCTCCGAGCGGCACCGGCACCGCTACGAGTTCAACGGCCGATACCGCGAGCAGCTCGAACGGGCCGGGCTCGTGATCGCCGGCACGAATCCGGCGGGTTCGCTCGTGGAGGTCGTGGAACTGGACGACAACCCCTGGTTCGTGGCGGTGCAGTACCATCCCGAGTTCAAGAGCAAGCCCACGGCCGCGCACCCGCTGTTCGCGGGCCTGGTGGCGGCCGCGGTGGAGCGGCATGCCGGCAGCGCGTGGGTGGCCGAGGCCTGAGCGGGGAGGAGCGACGATGAGCGACGAGCGCGGACTGGACGAGGCGGGCGGCGGTGCGGAAGGCAGGATGCCGCCGCCCACGTTCGAGTTCCTGATCCACACCCTGTTCACGCAGGCCCTGATGGCCTTCGGGCGGATTCCCAATCCGATCACCACCAAGGCGGTGAAGAACGTGGCCGCGGCCAAGCACTTCATCGACACGCTCGACATGCTCGAGGAGAAGACGCGGGGCAACCTCGGCCCCGACGAGCGGAAGCTGCTCGAGGAGATCCAGCACCAGCTGCGGCTGCTCTACCTGGAGGAGCGGGCATGACTCGGCGCAGCGGCCCGCAGCCGCCCGATCGCGGAAGCGAGGTGAGCAGGCAGCCGCCGTCGCGTGAGCGATGCGGACTCCGGCGTGGTGCGGTCGGAGGGCTTACCCCGTTACGCTTCCTGATGGTCATGATGATGGGCGTGCCCGTGTCGGCGGCCGACGTCACCGTCACCCGCGGCGACGGTCGGATCGACGTGGCGATCGACGGGCAGGCCTTCACGTCCTACGTGCACGCCGGCCACCGCAAGCCGATCCTGTTTCCCGTGCACGGTCCCGGCGGCACGCCGATGACCCGCTCCTGGCCGATCGTCGCCGACGTGCCCGGCGAGGCCCACGACCACCCGCACCACGAGTCGATCTGGTTCACGCACGGGCTGGTGAACGGCGTCGACTTCTGGGTCTCGCATCCCCTGGCCGGCAAGCCCGAGCGGCGGGCCGATCACCGCATCGAGCAGGTCGAGCTGCTCGATGCCCGAGGGGGCCGGGAGGGTGTGATCGAGGCGCGGCATCGCTGGGTGAAGGCCGACGACACGGTGGTGTGCACCGACACCACGCGGCTGGTGTTCGGCGGCGACGCGGCCGTGCGGACCATCGACTACACGATCACGCTGCACGCCGACCACGGCCCCGTGACCCTCGGCGACACCAAGGAAGGGGCGATGGGGCTGCGGGTGCCCACGCCGCTGCAGCTCAAGGACCTCGACGGCTCGAAGGGAGCGGCCGGCCACTGCACCAACTCGGAGGGCCAGCGCGACGCCGACGTGTGGGGCAAGGCGGCCCGGTGGGTCGCCTACTGGGGACCGATCGACGGCCGGACGGTGGGCGTGGCGGTGCTCGATCACCCCGGCAACCTCCGGCACCCGACGCACTGGCACGCCCGAGATTACGGGCTCGTGGCAGCCAACCCCTTCGGCCTTCACGACTTCACCGGGGCGGCGAAGGGCAGCGGCGACCACGTGATCCCCGCCGGCGGCACGCTCACGCTCCGCTACCTGTTCGTGTTCCACGAGGGCGACGCGGAGTCCGCCGGCATCGACGACCTCTGGCAACGCTGGGCCGGGGCGGATGCGGCCCCCACGCAGGCCGCCCCATGACGGCCACGGTGCTCGACGGCCGGGCGCTCGCGGGCCGCATGGAGGAGTCGCTCCGCGGCGAGGTCGAGACCTTCACGGGACTGGTCGGCCGGCGGCCACGGCTGGTGGTGGTGCTCGTGGGCGACATGGCCGCGAGCGCCTCGTACGTGAAGAGCAAGGCGGCCGCCGCGGGCCGCGTGGGGATGGATTCGGTGGTGGTCCCGGTCCCGGCCACCGCCTCGACGGCCGACCTCGTGGCGCTCGTGCGGGCGATCGCCCGCGACGAGCACGGGCCGGCCGACGGCATCCTCGTGCAGCTGCCGCTCCCGCCCCACGTCGATACCGTGGCGGTGCTCGATGCGGTGCCGCCCGACCGCGACGTGGACGGCTTTCATCCCGAGAACGCCGGGCTGCTCTCCCAGGGCCGGCCGCGGTTCATTCCCTGCACGGCGGCGGGCGTGCAGCGGATGCTGATCGACGCCGCCATCCCCACGGCGGGCCGGCACGTCGTGATCGTCGGCCGCAGCGACATCGTGGGCAAGCCGCTGGCCCTGCTCCTCGCCCAGCGTCCGCCCGTGGGCTGCCCCCCCGGCGACGCGGGCGGCTGCGACGCGACCGTGACGATCTGCCACAGCCGCTCGGGCGATCTGGGTCGCTTCACGCGGCAGGCCGACATCCTCGTGGCGGCGGTCGGCCGCCCCGGGCTGATCACGGCCGACATGGTGCGGCCGGGAGCGGCCGTGATCGACGTGGGCATCAACCGCGTGGACGGGAAGCTCGTGGGCGACGTGGACCACGGGCCGGTGAGCGAGGTGGCCGGGTGGCTCTCGCCAGTCCCGGGCGGCGTGGGGCCGATGACGGTGGCGATGCTGATCGCCAACACCCTCCTGGCCGCCGAACTCCGGCTCGGCGGGCCGCGCCGCGGCTGACCCCGCCCGGCAGATCCGGCGGAAAACGGGCGGAAAACGCCCCAAAACCCGCCCTTGAACGCGACGGGCAGGCCCACTACGTTCCCCCGCCGCCAGGATCTGGCCGCCGCTCCCCCGAGACCATCGGTCCATGAACTACTTCCTCAGGGCACTCCGCGAGGCCGCCAAGAGCTGGCCGCTGCTCGCCGCGGCCCTCCTCTGCTCCGCCGGCGTGGCCGCCCTCTGGGGTGCCAACATCGCCGCGCTCTTTCCGATCATCGAGGTGACGCTCAAGGGCGACTCGCTGCAGTCGTGGAACGAGCGGCGAATCGAGGAGGCCGAGGGCCGCATCGAGGCGGGCCGCCGCGCGCTCGTCGACCTCGAGGCCCGGCTGGCGGACGAGGCCACCGACCCGCGGGCCGTGCAGCGCGACCGCACGCAGCGCGACACGCTCCAGCTTTCGCTCCGCGGCGATGAGGCGATCGTCTACTCCGCGAAGCGGCTCGCCCCCTGGCTCGACCGGTTCCTGCCCCGCGATCCATTTCAGACGGTGCTGCTGGTGGTGGTGTTCGTGGTCGCGAGCACGTTCATCAAGCACGTGCTGCTGATGGGGTCGACGCTCCTGGTCAGCTGGGTGGCCATGAACATCAGCCGCAACATCCGGCTCAAGGTGTTTGACAAGGCCCTGGCCCTCGACCGCGCCCAGTTCATGAAGTGGGGCTCGGCCGGCTTCATGGCCCAGGTGACCGCCACCTCCGACATGCTCGCCGGAGGCATCACCGCGGTCTACGGCGGGGCGGTGACGGAGCCCCTCAAGATCCTCACCTGCCTGGGCTTCGCCGCGATGGTGTCGTGGCGGCTCACGCTGGCCTGCCTGACCCTCGCGCCCGTGGTGGGCTTCCTGATGG
>JBIIMU010000153.1:0-6390 GCA_044337845.1 Pirellulales bacterium
ACGTGAGACGGTCGTGAGACCGGCGCAAGAATCGCGCGAGAAAACTGCGAGGATTCTGCGAGCGACGGGGACGGCCAACGGCCGCGGCCGTCAGGCGAACGCCCGCCGGAGCCGCGCGAGCACCTCGACGAGCCGGTCGGTCGGGCAGGCGACGTTGATCCGGATGAAGCCGGGGGCGTCGAAGTCGCGGCCGTCGGAAGGGCCGAGGCCGGCCGCTTCGCAGGCCGCCTGCGGATCGGCGACGCCGCTTCCCCGGCAGTCGATCCAGGCGAGATACGTCGCCTCGGCCGGCACGCACGCCAGGCCGGGGATGCCGGCGACCGCCTCCTGCACGAGCGTGCGGTGCTGCCGCAGCAGGTCGATGAGCCGCCGCCGCCACGGGTCGCCCCGCTCCCAGGCCGCGATCGCGGCCGCGTAGCCGAGCGGATTGACCATCGGCACCAGGCCCCCGCCCGCCCGCCGCCAGCGCGTGCCGACCGCCGCGTCGGGCAGGATCGCCGCCGCGCAGCCGAGGCCCGCGAGGTTCCAGGTCTTGGACGGCGCGACGAGCGTGATCGCCGCGGCCGCGGCCGGATGATCGAGGCTCGCGAAGGGCACGTGCCGAGGCCCGCCGTGGTCCTCGTCGAGCAGGAGATCCGACCAGATCTCGTCGCTCACCACCGTGATCCCGTGCCGGTGGGTCACGTCGGCGATCCGCAGGAGATCCTCCCGGCGAAACACGGTGCCCGTGGGATTGTGCGGATGGCAGAGCCAGAGGAGTTTTGATGCGGGGGAGATGGCCGCCTCGAGCGCGGGAAAGTCGATCGACCACCGCGCCGGGCTCTGCACGAGCGGCACGCGGACGCACCTTCGGCCGGCGAGCCCGGGCAGCGTGAGGAACGGCGGATAGACCGGCGCGAAGGTGAGGATCTCGTCGCCCTCCCCCGCGAGCAGGCGGGCGGTGAGGGCCAGGCCCGTGACCACCCCCGGCGTGGCCACGATCCGCGCCGGATCGACCGGCCAGCCGTGCCGCCCGCGCAGGTGCGCCGCGAGGCCCTCACGGAACCCCGGCGGCTCGTGGGTGTAGCCGAACACGCCGTGGTCGACCCGCTCGTGGATCGCCCCGAGCACCTCGGCCGGCGCGGGCACGTCCATGTCGGCCACCCACACCGGGATCACGTCGCGGCCCGCGTAGCGATCCCACTTCTCGGACCCGGTGCCGTGGCGGTCGGGGCAGCGTGCGAACGGCTCGTCGGCGGAGGCTGGCATGGTTCAAGTGTAGCCCGCGTAGACTGGCGATTCGGCGGCCGGGGTGGGTTCGCCGCCAATCGATCACGGAAGGAATGACCCCATGGCCCGCTCGTCGCGTCGTCGCTTCGTCACCGCATCGGCCGTCGGCCTCGCGGCGGCCGTCGCGCCAGCATCGGTGCAGGGGCCCGCGCAGGCCGCCGATCCGGCCCCGCGGCGGTTCACGCTGATCGGGTTCACGAAGCCGTTCGCCACCCTCTCGTTCGCCGACACGGCCGACCTGATCGCCGAGGTGGGCTGGGACGGCGCCGAGGTGGCGGTGCGACGGGGCAACTCCACGCACATCCAGCCCGACCGCGTCGAGGACGATCTGCCGCGGATGGTCGAGGCCCTCGCGACGCGGGGCCGCGAGCTCGCGATCGTCACCACGAGCGTCGTGAAGCTCGACCCCGCGGGCGAGCGGGTCTTGAAGGCGACGGCCGCGGCCGGCATCCCGCGGGTGCGGCTCGGGTTCCTGAAGTATCCGCAGCCGGGGGGCGATCCGCTCGAGCAGGTCGCCGAGCTCCATGCCGCGCTCGCCGACGTCGCCGCCGCGTGCCGCGATCTCGGCCTCCAGGCCGGCTACCAGAACCACTCCGGCGCCGAGTACGTGGGCGCCGCGGTCTGGGATCTCCACGAGGCGCTGCGGGATCTGGATGCGCGGCGGGTCGGCGCGTGCTTCGACATCGCGCATGCCACCGTCGAGGGCGGGCTCGCCTGGCCGCTCCATGCCCGCCTGATGGCCGACCGGTTCGTGGCGATCTTCTGCAAGGACTTCTTCTGGGAGAAGACGACCGACGGCCAGAAGCTCCGCTGGTGCCCGCTGGGCGAGGGCGTGGTGCAGAAATCGTTCTTTGACTGGCTCACGACCACCTCCTTCTCCGGTCCGATCAGCCAGCATCACGAGTACCGACTGCCGGCGGAGCGCGGACCGCTCGTGGCGCAGCTGCGGCGGGATCTCGGCCGGCTCCGCGGCTGGCTCGACGGCTAGCGGGAGCACGGGGCATGCACGACGACGTGGTCGGGATCGTGCTCGCGGGGGGCCGCGCGAAGCGGCTCGCGGCCCTCGGCCTCGGCGCGGGCGGCAAGGCGGGGCTCGTCGTGGACGGCGAGGCGTGTGTGGCGCGGGTCTGTCGCGCGATCGCGGCGGAGGTGCCGCGGGTGATCGTGGTGGCGGCGGCCGATCAGCCGCTGCCCGCGGTCGCTGGCGGCGTCACGATCGTCCGCGACACGACGCCGCAGGCGGGACCGCTGGCCGCGCTCCGGGACGGGCTGGCTGGGGCCGCGGCGCTCGCCCCGCCGCCGCGATTCGCGGTCGTGGCCTCCTGCGACGTGCCGCTCCTCAAGACGGCGGTCGTGCGGCTGCTCGTCGAGACCGCCCGGGCGTCGGCCGCCCGCTTCGTCGTGCCGGTGGTGGGCGGCCATCCGCAGGTGCTCACCGCGGTGCTCGCCTGCGACCTCGCCGCCGCGATCGCCGCCCATGCCGCCGCGGGCCACGGACCGCGGGCCGTGCTCGCGGAACTCGAGGCGCAGGATCCCGCGGCGGTGCGCTTCCTGACGCCGGAGGCCCTCCGGCCGGTCGATCCGGAGCTCGTGTCGTTTCTCGACATCGACACGCCCGCGGACCTCGCGCGGCTTGAATCCCGCGGAATCCCGCCTTCTAGGGGCTGAGGGGGCACTCCTATACTCCGCCGCATGGCGAGGCGACATTCCGGTCACGCTGCGGGATCGAGGCCCCGGCGCCGCTGGGCGACGAGCGTGGTCGCGGTCGCCGCCGTCGCCGCGGCCGCGTGGTTCGCGCCCGATCTCGCCGTGCTCACGCCGCTGCGGGACCAGCCGCTCGCCCTGGCCTTCGCCGGCATCGACGGGACGATCGCGAGCGGCGGCGCGGCCTGGCGGTGGGTCGGCGGCGTGGAGTATCGCGACGTCGTCCTCCGCGATCGCGCGGGCAGGCCGGCGGTGATCGTGCCCAGGCTGCTCCTCGACCGGGGCGTCGCCCGCATCGCCGTCGACCGCGGCAACCTCGGCACCGTCCGCCTGGTCGATCCCGAGGCGCTCGTGGAGGTGCGGGGCGACGGCAGCTCGCTCGAAGACGTGCTGGCCCCGTGGCTGGCGCGATCGGGATCGGTCCCGGCGCTCGAGTTCGAGGTGGTCAACGGCACGATCGAGTTCGTCGACGTCGCCCGGCGCGATGCCTGGCGGCTCTCCGACGTGATCGCGGCGGGCACGCTGCTCGGCGACGGCCGGATCGCGGGCTGGACGGCCGCGGGTCGGCTGCGGCACTCGGGCGGGCCCTCCGACGCCCCGCCGTCACCCGCGACGGCCACGCCGCCGAGCCCGCAGGGCCGCCTCGACCGCGCCACGATCCCGACGGCCGCGGCGGCGGTGCTCGTGCGGGATGGCGGCTGGACGATCTCGTCGCCTCCGGCGGCCGCCGACGGGTCTCGCGCGGTCACCGTCGCTGGGCATCGGGTGCCGCTGGGCTTCTCGAGCGTCGTCGCCGCGCGGTTCGGCCTGCCGCAGCTCGTCGACGGCATCGCCGACGTGCGGCTCGACATCACCGACACGGCCGAGGGCCGCCGGGCGCAGGGATCGGTGACGGTGGAGCAGTTCGCCGTCTGCGATGCCACGGATCTCGCCGAGCGGTTCGCCATCGAGCGGTGCGACGTGCCCTTCGATCTCACGATCGTGGACGACCGGCTCGTGGTCCGCCGGCTGGCCGCCGTGTCGCCGGTGGCGCGGGCGGATCTGGTCGGACGCGTGCGGCTGCCGGGGGGCGACCTCCGCGGCTGGCTCGACGGGCTGGCCACCGACGACTTCACGCTGTCGGTGGACGTGGACCTCGCGGCCGCGGCGGTCGCGCTGCCGGAGGGGTTGCGGGTGCGGCCCGACGTGCGGGTCACCGCGGGCAATCTCCGCGTGGCTGCGGCGGCGCGGGCGGACGGCGCCGATCGCGTGCTCGAACTCCGCTCCACGGCCCGCGACCTCGCCGCCGAGCGGGCCGCGGCCGGCGCCGCCACGACCACGCTCTCGTGGCCCGAGCCCTTCACCGCCTGGATCAGGGTGCGTCGCGGGGCCGAGGCCGCGGCGCTGCGGATCGAGGAGGCGCGGCTCGTGGCCGCCGCCGCGGAGCTCTCGGCCACCGGCGGGCCGGAGGGCGTGGGGGTGCAGTGGACGGCCGATCTCGGTGCGATCGCCACGGGGCTCGCCGAGGTGCTCGACCTCGGGCTGACGGCCACGGGCGCGTCGCGCGGCCGGCTCGACCTGGCCACCGGCGGCCCCGCCGGTCCGTCGCGGATGACGCTCGCCGCCGAGGTCTCCGATCTCGAGGTCACGATGCCGGGCGGTCCCGCGTGGCGCGACGCGGAGGTGGCGATCGAGGCCGAGGCGGAGGGCAGCCTGACGGGCGGCCTGGCGGCGGTCGAGCGGGCGCGGGGGTTCGTGGCCTGCGGGGCCGACCGGCTCGAGGCCTCGATCACCGGTGGCGTGCTCGTCGATCTCCCCGCGGTGGCCGGGCTCGCCGCGACCCGGGGCGTGCCGTGGATTCGTCCGGCGGCCGGCGCCGAGAGCGTGGCGGCCGAGTGCAGCCTGGCCGGCGAGCTCGCCGGCTGGCTGCCGCGGCTGGCGGTGCTCGCGCCGGGCACGGTTCCGGCCGATCTGGAGGCGTCGGGCCGGACGACGGCCTCGGCCGTGGTGGCGGCGCGGGGCGACGCGTGGCACTTCGACCGCGCGGCGGCGGAGATCGAGAAGCTGTCGGCGACCTGGCGGGGTCGGCAGATCGTGGAGCCGCGGGTGGTCGCCACGCTGGCCGGCCGGATCGATTCGGCGACGGGGCGGGTGGTGCTCTCCTCGGCCGAGGCGCTCTCGGCCACGCTCTCGCTCCGCAGCGGCGGACTCGCCTGGGAGCCGACGGCCGCGGCCCTCGACCGGATCCGTGGCCGCATGCAGTGGCAGGCCGACCTCGCCCGGCTCGAGCGCTGGCTCGTGACGCCGGACCTCGCCGAGCGCTGGCCGACGTCGGGTCGCGCCTGGGGCACCGTCGAGATCGCCGACACGCAGGCGGGCGTGAACGTGCTCGTCGAGGCCACCGGCAGCCAGGTCGCGCTCGCGGCGGCGGCCGCCGGCCGGCCGCTGTGGATCGAGCCCCGGCCCACGGTCGCCGTGGAGGTGACCCGCCCGGTCGCGACGGATGGCCGCGCCGCCGACGCGCTGGTCGTCGATCGGCTGGCCGTCGAGTCGGCCACGCTCGCGGTCTCGGCCCGCGGGGCGGTGAGCGACCTCGCGACCCGGCGGCTGGTGTCGCTCGAGGGCACGGCGGCCTACGACTGGGATCAGGTCTCGCGGCTGGTGACGCCCTGGACCGGCGGCCGCGTGCGGCTCACGGGGGCCGGCGGGCGGCCGTTCTCGATCCGCGGTCCGCTCGGCGGCCAGCCGCGGGCCGTCGGTGGCGACCCGGCCGAGCCCGCCGCCACCGTCGTGCCGCTGCCGTCCGACTGGCTCGCGGCCACGCGCGGGGGCGACGGCTCAGCGGAGCTCACGGCCCGCATCTCCCGCATGGCCCGGCCGGTGTCGTCGTCGGCCGCTGCGCCGCTGGTCGTGCGCAACCTCGCCCTCGACACGTCCGCGGCGTGGACCGCGGGCGATCTCGACGGCATCACGCTCGCTCCCGGCGAGATGGCCGTGCGGCTGCTCGAGGGGCAGCTGGCCTTCGGGCCCTTCGACGTGCCGGCGGCCGGCGGCCGGCTGCGGTCGGCGCCGTGGATCCGCCTCGAGCCCTGGCCGGGCGAGCTGATCGTGCCGCCGGGCCGCGTGGCCGAGCGGGTGGCGCTGTCGGGCGCGGTCTGCGACCGGTGGATGAAGTGGCTGGTGCCGGTGCTCGGTCACTCCACGCACGCGACGGGCGTGGTGAGCGTGGACCTCGCCGGCGCGCGGGTGCCGCTCACCGACGCGTTTTCGGGCGAACTCGCGGGGCAGGTGGTGTTCGAGGATCTCGAGGTCACGCCCGGCGGCGGCCTGCAGCCGCTGGTGACGCTGCTCGTGAAGCTCCAGAGCGTGGTCGATCCGCGGTTCGCGTTCGGCGACAAGGCGGTGATCATGCGGGTGCGGCCCGAGCCGGTGCGGATG